>CAMOIA010000067.1 GCA_946615785.1 uncultured Clostridia bacterium | reverse complement strand
AGGGCGGCAATTCTGTGTGAACGCTTGCCCTTCGGAGGGCTTTTTTTGCGCCGAAGTCTGCCGCTTTACGCCGAAACAGGGGCGAAAAGGGTTCTGATTATGGCGTTTATGGCGGAAAAGCAAAGGAAATATAACGTAAAAATGCCAAATTCATTAAGAAATAAAAAATATTTTTTCATATTTAGAAAAACAAATTCTATATATTGCGGTTAAGAACGCAAATTAACCACAACGAACGGCAACGTGCGTAATCCTTACATGTAAGAAGATTAAGAATGTTAAGAATATATTACGAAATGATGTCCCAAAAGACGAACAGCCAAAGAAAAGCATATTGCATTTTCAACTTTGGTGGCTTAAAATGCCATTAGATGCCACAAAGTGGTGAATTGTGGTAGATTGTGTGGTGAGAATGGGATGTCGGACAACCGTGAGGCTGCTGAGCAGCAGCATGCCGCTGCGCAGGGCGCTTTGGCAGCGCCTGTGGATACGGCCCTTGCGCTGGATCCCGGCTTCACCGGCAAATACACCCATGGCCTGGACGGCAAGGGGCGTCTGATCATTCCGGTGGTTTTCCGCGCGGCGCTCGGCGAAAAGTTCGCCGTCTGCCCTTCGCCGGATTTCAGGAACATCGCAATTTACCCGCTGACTGCGTGGATCGAACGAAGGAACGAATACATATCCCTGTGCAAAAAGGACGCGAATATGCGCCGGATTCTGGATATGTACACCAAGTATTCCTTTGTGGACAGCGAAATGGACACCCAGGGCCGTCTGCTCCTGCCTCTTTCCCTGCGGCAGAAAATGCTTGGAGACGCGAAGGAAGTGGACATCGACGGCAGCTATGACCATATCATCGTACAGGATTCGCACCGTGGTGAAGAGGAAGATCTTCGCTTCAACGACGACTTCCCGGATGTGTACGCGTATGTGGCGAGCGTCCAGAGAATGGGTTAACCAATATATGAGGAGGGGATTAGCGTGGATATCAGCTTTACGCGTTATGCTGCCGGCGGCGGCAGGGCCCAGGACGGCGTTCATTTTAACGTGAACGATTACGCGGATCTGCCGGATTCGGATGCCGGTACGGATCTTGCGGGCTGCTACCGTTCCGATCCCCGCTATCGCAAGATCCGTGAGGCAGTGGAACGCAGGCATATTCCGCTGGGTATTTGCGCAGCGGTATTGGCGGTGGTGTTTCTTTTCTGCAGCATCGCTGTTTCCGTACGCCTTTCCCATCTCAGCAAGGTGCAGAACGAAATGAACGTCATGGCCTCCGAAATGGCGCAGACCATGCAGAAAAACCAGGTGCTCGCAAAGCGCGTTGAGGAAGCGCAGGATCTGAGCCGCATCGGCTATATGGCGGTCAAGCGCCTGGGCATGGTTGCGTCCGACGATCAGAACAACATCGTTCTGTACATGCCGGAGGTGGCGCTGTTCGCCGGCACGGTCACCCATGGGGATACAGCCTCTGAGACCGATCTTGTGACCACAGCTTCCGCTGTCACGGAGGATGCGGCTCTGGAAAACGCGCGCGCGGAACGCTGAAGGAGATGCGCATGTTATTATCTGAACTGGTCCGGCTTGTGCCGGATGAAGTGGTCTCCCACAGAGGGGATTGCGACGTAGAAGACCTGAGCATGGATTCCCGGAGGAAAACCGGGAATGCTTTGTTTTTCTGTATTTCCGGCGCCCGGTTTGATTCCCACGATTTTGCCGCACAAGCGGTGCAAAACGGCGCCTGCGCGCTGGCTGTGGAGCGCTACCTGGATCTTAATGTGCCGCAGGTGCTTGTCAAGAACGGCCGGAAGGCCATGACACGCATGGCCGCGGCTTTCTTTGGCGATCCTGCCAAAAAGCTCCGCATGATCGGCATCACGGGCACGAAGGGCAAAACGACCACCAGCTATCTTGTGAAGGCGATCATGGAGGCCGCGGGAATGAAATGCGGCCTGATCGGCACCACGGGGAACATGATCGGTTCCCGGTATCTGAAAAGCGAGTTCACAACCCCGGAACCCATCGACCTGCACAGGACCCTTCGCCAGATGGTGGACGAGGGCGTCGAGTGCGTGAGCATGGAGGTTTCCGCGCACGCGCTTGCCATGGGCAGGCTGGAAGGCGTGCATTTTGAGACCGGGTGCTTTACGAACCTGTCGCAGGATCACCTGGATCTGTTTGGCACCATGGACGCGTACTTTGCCTGCAAAAAATCCTTTTTTGACCCCAAATGGATCGGCAACGCTACTGTCAACACCGACGACGAGCGCGCAGGCGCCATCCTGACGGGCCTGAAGGTGCCGCATATGACCTACGGCATCGCGAAAAACGCGGATCTTTACGCGCGCGATATCGAGATCACGGAAAACGGCGTTTCCTTTTCCGCCACCCTTTCCGGCCTTCGCGAGATGCACGTGCGCCTGCACCTGACGGGCATGTTCAACGTGTATAACGCGCTGGCGGCGGCGTCTGTCGGCCTGATCGCGGGCCTGCCCATGGACGTGATCACGTCCGGCCTTGAAAGCGTCGTCGCGGTTCCGGGACGCGCGGAAATGCTGGAAACGGGCACGCCCTATAAAGTGCTTCTGGATTATTCGCATTCGCCGGACGCGCTGGAAAACATCCTGACCACCGTGCGCGAATTCACGCGCGGCAGGGTGATATGCGTCTTTGGCTGCGGGGGCGACCGCGACAAGCTCAAGCGGCCCATTATGGGCGAAATCAGCGGACGGCTTTCCGACGTGAGCATCCTCACAAGCGACAATCCGCGCTCTGAAGACCCTTATCAGATCCTTTCGGACATTGAAGAAGGCATTGTCAGGAGCGGCGGGGAATACATCAAAATTGAAAACCGGCGCGAAGCCATCCGAAAGGCGCTTTCCATCGCGGGGGACGGCGATCTGATCGTGCTCGCCGGGAAGGGCCATGAAACCTATCAGGAAATCCGGGGCGTCAAACGTCCTTTCAATGAAAAAACGGTCGTGCAGGAGCTGATCCTGCAGGCGCAGAAGAAACAGTAGGGAAGGTGGCGTAGGGAATGATTGCAAATCTTGTCTGCGCGGCGGCCGCGTGCGTTGTCATGCTGGCTTTGATGCCGCGTTTTTTGCGTATGCTGAAAAACCGGAAAATGGGGCAGACTATTTATGACCTTGGGCCCCAAGCCCATCTGAGCAAGCAGGGCACGCCGAACATGGGCGGCGTGCTGATCGGCGGCATCACCGCGTCTGTCGGCCTGATCGCTTCCATCGTGCTCTCGGCTGTTGGGAAAACCGGCTTTTTTGCATCCGGGAATCCCGTCTTTTTCCTGCTCGTTTCCGCTATCGGCGCCATGCTGATCGGCTTTGCGGACGATTACACCAAGGATATCCGCCACCAGCACGAGGGACTGAACCCGAAACAGAAGCTGGTCGGGCAGTTTGCGCTGGGCATTCTTCTGTCGCTGTGGCGGTATTTTGCCTTCGGCGCGTCCATCCGTCTGCCGTTTACGGACGCGGCGTGGGATCTGGGTGTTTTTTACGTGCCGCTGATGACCCTCGTGTGGGTGTTCATCGTCAATTCCACCAACCTGCAGGACGGCGTGGACGGCATTCTTTCCTCGGTGACGGCGGTCGGCGCGCTCTGCTTCGGATTGATTTTCACCTTCGGAAAACAGGAAGTGCAAAACGGCGTGCAGGCGGCTTTTGCGTTTGCGCTCCTTGGCGCGTGCGTGGGCTTTTTGCGGTTCAATTTCCATCCGGCGAAGATTTTTATGGGCGATACGGGCAGCATGTTCATCGGCGGCGCGCTGATGGGCATGTCGATGGCTTCCGGCCTTGAAATCTGGCTGATCCTGATCGCCTTTACCAGCATCATGTCCTCCGTTTCCGTGATTCTGCAGCGGGGGTATTTCAAGCTGACGCACGGCAAGCGGCTTTTCAAAATGTCGCCGATCCATCATCATTTCGAGCTTTGCGGGATGAGCGAGAAAAAGATCGTTGGCATGTACGCGCTCGTCACGCTCGTGCTTTGCGTACTGGCGTATTGGATGGCGGCCTGACCTCGTCTGGCTGCCTGCCGGGGCAAACGATCGGAAACAGGCGGCGGTATGTAAGGATAATCGTCATCATTTGATGATTTCACGGCTTTCAAAGTCATTTGCGCGCTCTGAAAGCGCCGGCGGGATGCGTAAAGGCGGCTGCGCTTTCGGAACGCATTTGTAACAGCGGAGGAAAAACTTTCGTATGGTTGAAGATGTGATCGTCCGGGAAAAAGGAGCGTTCCTGAAAGGGAAAAACGTTCTGGTCGTCGGACTTGCAAGGAGCGGCATCGCGGCGGCAAAACTCTGCGCCGCGGTGGGAGCGAACGTTACGGTGAACGATCTGCGCGGAAGGGACGCGCTTGAAAAAGCGCTTGAGGACCTTGAAGGCATCCCCGTCCGCTGCAGCCTTGAAAACGACGGCGCTGAAGAGGCATCCAGGCAGGATTATCTGGTCATCAGCCCGGGTGTGCCGCTGACGGCGCCGAGCGTAGCCGCAGCCAAAGCGGCGGGCGTTCCGGTGCTGGGCGAACTGGAGCTGGCCGCGAGGCTTTGCCCGGCGGAATACGTCGCTGTGACCGGAACGAACGGAAAAACCACCACGGTGACGCTCCTGGGCGCCATTTTCAGCGCTTGCGGCAAACGCGCGCATGTGTGCGGGAACGTGGGTTATCCCATGAGCCAGACGGTTATGGAATGCGGCCGCGACGACGCGGTGGTGGTGGAGGTCTCCTCCTTTCAGCTGGAAACCACCCGCGCTTTCCATCCCCGCGCGGCGGCGGTCCTGAACGTGACAGAGGACCATCTGAACCGCCATGGCACCATGGACGTTTACATCGGCCTGAAAAGGCATATTTTCGACGCGATGGATGAAAACGACGCTGCGGTCCTGAACGGCGCGGATCCGATTGTGCGGGCCATGGGGGAGGGGCTCAGGGCGAAGAAGCTGCTGTTTTCCTCCAGGCAGGAAGAGGCGGAAGGCGTGTTCGTGCGCGACGGACACATGATCGTGCGCACTGGCGGCGCGGAAACGGACATCTGCCCCATCGACGAGATCAGAATTCCCGGCACGCACAACCTGGAAAACGCCATGGCGGCATCCGCCATCGCGATTGCACGGGGCGTCGACGCATCTGTCATCCGCGAAACCCTCAGGACCTTTGAGGGCGTCGAGCACAGGATCGAATTTGTGCGGGAAAAAGACGGCGTGCGCTATATCAACGACAGCAAAGGCACCAACTGCGATTCCACGGAAAAGGCGATCGACGCCATGAAGGCGCCGACGGCCCTGATCCTCGGAGGGTATGACAAGCACGTGTCCTTTGACAGACTGGCGGAGAAGATCGCCAAGGATGAGCACATCCGCGTATGCGTGCTGATCGGCGCGACGGCGGACCAGATCGAAGCGAGCCTTCGAAAAGCGGGGTATCCGTCCATTCTGCGGGCGGAAAGCCTGGAAGAGGCTGTGCGCCTGTGCGAAAAGAACGCAAAGCCCGGCTGGAACGCGCTTTTGTCTCCCGCGTGCGCGTCGTTTGACATGTTTTCCGATTACGAGGAGCGCGGCCGCGTGTTCAAACGTATCGTCCGCGCACTGTAAGGGGGTGTGGGAGAATGCCGTCAAGGCAACAGGTGAAGGCCTATTCGCTCAGAACCGTTCTTTTGATTCTCGTGCTGGCCGCGACGGCAATCTTCGTTGTGTGCGAGCTTCTGTTCACCGTGCGCTCGGTCGCGGTGGAAGGCAACGAACGCATTTCATCGGGCGAGGTCGCGGAGCTGGCAGGGCTGACGGAGCACCATTCCTGGCTCTTTCTCAGGGAGGACGCGATCAGGACGGGGATCGAATCCAACCCGTACCTTGTCTTTGACCGCCTTGAGAAGGTTTTTCCCAACCGGGTCGTTCTTCATGTGAAGGAACGCAAGCCGCGCGCCTGGCTGACGGCACTTGGCAAGCGTTACGCGATTGACGAAGAAGGGATCGTGCTTTCGGTGCTGGGAGAGGGCGACGATGTGAACGATCTGATCGCGCTGACGGGCCTTACCGTCAGGGATATGAGCCTCGGAAGCCGGGCGACCTACGTGAACGGTTCCCAGATGCATGCATATACGGAGCTGATGAGCGAAATCCTTGTACAGAATGCAGCCGCCGATTTTGTCTCCATGAACGTGGCTGACAGCAGCAACGTGTATCTGACGAGCGTTTCGGGGTTTGAAATTTCGCTCGGGAAGGCTGAGGAATTCCGTGCAAAGCTGCTTTCCGTCCGCGGCGTTCTGGAATACGCGGTGCAGTACGGCCTGGCGCCGGGGGGGCTTGACGCTTCCGTGCCCGGGTATGTGACATATTCACCCTGATTTTGAAATTTTTTGTGGCGAACCCTTGTCAAATTATCACGAAAAGGTTACAATAAGATGAATGCTCAGACTGCGTTCTGTTTGCGTATCCAAACGGAGCGCTGTCAGGATGCCTGAGAATGTCAGGAGTTGAAGAACAATGAAGACATCAGTTGTGGCCGTGGACTTTGGCACGAGCAAGATCGTCTGCCTCGTTGCGGAGATCAACAGCCGTCAGCGCTGCGATATCGTCGGCGCGGGCATCGCCACCTACGATGGGTATATGGAGGGCAGTTGGAACAATCCGAACGCGCTTGGCGATGCGCTTGATACTGCGGTCAGCCAGGCAGCGGAACAGGCCCGCATGGTCGGCCGTCTGCGCGAAGTCTTTGTCGGCGTGCCGGCGGCGTTTTCAACTGTCCGCACGGTGGAAGTGAGCGTCGATCTGCGCGGGACCGATCCGAAGGTGACGCCGGAAGACATCGAGCGGCTGCTGGACAAGGCCTCCGAGGAACTTGGCGAACACAAGGGCAAGGTCATTCACCGCGCGCCCGCTTGGTTCGTCGTGGACGACGGGAAAAAGACCATGGAGCCGGCCGGCATCCGCGGGTCGGAGCTGAAGGCGCTGGTTTCCTTTATCATGGCGGACGAGTTTTTCCTGAGCGACGTGACGGAGCACTTCAAGGCGATCGGCATTGATGTAAACGGCTTCTTCTCAAGTCCTGCCGGACAGGTTTCGCTTTATATTTCCGGCGAGGAACGCGACCGCAAGGCTGTGCTGGTCGATATGGGATATCTCAATACCGAGGTCATGACGGTGGAGGGCGACGCTATCACCACCATGTCCACCATCCCGCTCGGCGGCGGCATCATTGCGGCGGACCTTGCGTACGGGCTGGATATCAATCTGGAAAACGCGGAAAAAATCAAGCGCGTATATACATACGGCATCAGCGCCGGGCAGGAAACCTTTGAGACCACTGCACCCGACGGCAGCGTCAAGACTGTGAACCGCAGCGAGGTCGAAAGCATTCTGGAGCCCCGCGCGGAAGAAATCTGCGAGGAAATCAAAAAGAAAATCGACGAAAGCGGCGTTCGCCTTGGCTCGTGGTCTGGCGTTTATCTGACGGGAGGCGGTCTGGCCATCAATCGCGGCGGGCGTGAATTCCTGGCCGCGAAGCTCGACAGGACCGTGCGCGAGCTGCCCCGCAAAACCGTGAAACTGTCCAGCCCCGCGTATTCCAGCACGCTTGGCCTTCTGGACCTTGTCATCAACACCGTCACCAGCGACGAGGGACAGGGCGGCATCGGCGGTTTCTTCAGAAATCTTTTCGGCGGCTGATCGTCTGATCAGTCCGCATTTCCCATCTCATCAAGGGGGGTCAACAGCATGCCTTTTGAAGTACAGGTCGAACAGAACTCTTTTGCATCCATCAAGGTCGTCGGCTGCGGCGGCGGCGGCACCAACGCCGTGAACCGCATGGTCGAGGCGGGCCTGAAGGGCGTTGAATTTATCGCCGTCAACACGGACCGTCAGGCGCTTACGCTGGCCAAGGCGGATACGAAGATCCAGATCGGCGAAAAGCTGACCAAAGGCCTCGGCGCGGGTGCTGTGCCGGACATCGGCCGCAGGGCAGCCGAAGAGAGCCGCGAGGAA
>CAMOIA010000066.1 GCA_946615785.1 uncultured Clostridia bacterium | reverse complement strand
CCAAGCCCCATATCGTCCGCCAGAATTCCGCCGAATCCGGCCGATGCGAGCGTCATCATCCACTTGAAGCCCACGGTCTGGTAAGGGCGCAGAACGCCCCGCAGGCTCTGTGGAACTTCGAAATCGCTCTCGTTCACGGTTTTGAACGTCCGGATCAGCTGCCGGAAGGCGGCATCCCGGCTGGAAACGATCTCCTCATGCTCGCGCAGCGTAGTGTCGAGGTACAGCGCGCGGTAGGCGGGCAGGTGCATTTTCCCGCTCACGAATTCCTTTGGGCTCACGTGCGCAGCCAGCATAAGCTGGTAGAGCGTTTCGGTGGTTTCCCCGGTCAGGTCGATGAAATCGCCGTTTTTGAGCCGGTGGTACTTCTTTTTCTGCCGGTAGCTTTCCAGCACATCCAGGAGTTCCTCGCGCGTCAGATCCGAGCTTTCGATGTCCAGAGACAAAAGCCCGTTGTCCATGCGCACGCCCGTCTGCAGATTCCACTTTCTGCGGATCCGAAGCGCCAAAAACGCCTCGGTGCACATCACCCGCCCAAGCGCCTCCAATTCGCCAAGCCCGCTGGAAAGGACGCTGTACACGGCGTCCTCGCTGCGGCCGACGCTGAAGCGGCGCTTTTCCTCATCCACCGAGGGAAAAATGCGCATCGCGGCCATGAGCGCCCGCGTTTCTGTCTCCTCGTCCCGCCAGGAAGCGCGTTTCTCCGCCCGGGAAAGAAGGACGTACTTTTCTTCCCCGTAGGCGGCCTCCACACGGCAGACGAGGTCGTCGCCGTCCACGTCAAGATAAAACGTTATCTCACACGCAGGCGGCAAAAGCTCTGAAATCTGGTCCAGCCCTATCTCGGTCACATTGGCCGACCGCTTCAGGAACGGATAGACGCGCCGGTAAAAATCCGGCAGGTACCGCCGGCCGATTTTCAGCGAAAAAGAGCGGTTCAGATTGGGAATGCGCCGGTTCCACTCGCGCACCGGCGCAATGTCCAAGCGCACAAAAGCGTCGTCCCGGATTTCGTAGGCGTATTTCTGGCCGAGCACCATTTGCTCCGGCGTCTCGCCGTCCACCTCAATCCCGATAAAGCGTTTGCCCTCCATCATGGGGCTCAGGGTCACTTCGGGGCGGAACTCGGCATCCTTCTGCACGAGGGGCGCCTTGGTCTGCCGGCTCAGGACGCTGCTTGAGAGGCAAAGCATATAAAAATCGTCCAGCCGGCTGCCAAAAAGCAAAACCGCGCCCCTGTCCCGGCTTTCGGCGCGGAAGGTGATATGCTGCATCCTGGCGCTTTCATCGCTCTGCTTCGCGGCAAGGATAAAATCATACAGCGGCTGCGCGGTCTCATCGAAACGGTCGTGGGAAAAATCGACCGCGTTTTGCGTTCCAAAGAGCAGATGGGTATGGTTTTCGCATGCCGAAACAAGCTGTCCGATGTCCTTGACGATATAGCTTTTCTTTCCGAACTTCAGCCGGAAGGAGGCGCTGAGTCCGTTTTCAAAATCGTCATATGCGATCATCGGCTCCAGAAAGAGGCGCTGGCCGTCGCCCACGAACGCGCGCTCCAGGCTGTTGAAGCTTTCCAGAAAGCGCAGGCCCGCGTAATCCGTCGCGTCGCCGCAGGGATCCTCCCTGAGGTTGCGCGCGGCAAACAGCAGCGCGGCCGCCGCGTGCGCGCACAGGTGATCAGGATTGAGATATGAATCGCACAGCCTGCCGCTCCCGCTGCAGGAAACCGCATCCAGGCGCGTGCGCGTCATGCCAAAATGGCATTTGATCTCTGTGTGCCTGATCGGATCCGGCATCCCGACGCACATTTCCAGCACCTCTGCCTGGTATGGGCTCCTGTGGATACGGCGATCGACCAGACGACAGGACGGCAAAAGATCCAGCGCCTCCCGCTTCACACCCTCTTTGACGCTGTAATTCCGGATCAGCGGGTACAGGTCGTAATAGGGCATAAGGGTGCGGTAATCCTCTTTTTCCGGTGTGATCGGCAAAAGCTGCGCGCCGTCCAGAAGGCGCACCGTTTTTTCCCGGGTGCTTTCCTCCGCTGCAATTCCCTCCGGATGCTCGTCGATGGCCATACAGACCGCCGCCATATGCTTGCAGCGCATACCGCCCAAAGCGTGCGGGCAATTGCAGGTAAAGATGGGGAAAATGCCGCTTGTATTCAGCGTTACGCTGTAAATTTGGCTCCCCACGACATTGGCTACATACCTGCCTTCTCCCGTCTGTCTCAGCGCTTTGACACGTCCGGTCCGGTAGTATTCCTCGCCGCGTTTCCAGATCACGCCCGAAAAAAGACGGCGCCACGACTGTTTCATTCTTTTTCTGTCACCTTCATTCCGCAGTATTCGCACAGCCCGCCGGCGCCCTTGAGCACCTTGGCCTTCGCGCCGCAGTACGGACACTTGACCACGGTATACACCGTGGAGCGCGCTTTGATTTCCTGCGTGTTCTGCGCAAGCGGCGCGTCGGATGCAGGAGCAGGCGCGGGCGGCGTCGCAGCAGCCCTGCGTTTTTTCCATGCGGAATAGAGAGAATAGGCTATAATGCCGGCAAAGAGCACGATCAGAAACCATCTCGCGCCCTGGTACGAGCCTGAATCGCCCGTTCCCTCCGGAGGCGTTGAGGCCGCAAACAGCCCCAGAATCATGATCGCGCTGAAGATGATCAGAATTTTACGGAAAAAACCGAGGTTCAGCGGCGCGCGCTTTGCCTTTTGCCGCGGCGCCGTCACGGGCGGGCGGTTTTCAGGACCGATGGGCCTGATGCCCGCCAGCGGACGATGAATCCGGCCGTTTTTTTCATGCTGTCCGTTCTTATGTCTTCCCTGCATGGCAAACTCCTTTTCCGCCGGTGCCCGGTTTTTGCACAATTTGATGATACGCTTGACGTCAGGAGGAAAGCCGGACGGTGGTTTCCGCCGTCCGGCCCGCCGGTGTGTATTACATGACCACCTTCACGTTCGCGCCGTCCCGGAGCAAAGCGTCCGTGATGATCTTATCACTGATTTCAGCACCGTCCACGTACAGATGCTCGCAGCCGCCCTCGTGATGGGCGCTGTTGTCCACGGTAATGTGCAGACGGCAGCCGCGGAAGGTTTTGTCCATGGTGAAGCCGTCCCATTCCGCGGGAATGGCGGGGCTGATCCGCAGGCCTTCGGGCGTCGGACGCAGGCCGAGGATGCCCTCGACGCAGCCGACCATGACGGTGGATGCCGTGCCGGTCAGCCAGTGCACATGCGCGCGTCCGGGCTGCGGGGTTTCGTGGCCCTCGATGAACTGGCTGTGCACATAGGGCTCCGCCTCGCGGATCTCCGCGCGGTCGTTATAGGCGGCGGGACAGCTTTCCTTGAAATACCTGAACGCACGGCCGCCGTGGTTCATCAGGCTTTCGGCGAGGATCGCCCAGCCCTGCGCCTGGCAGAAGATTCCGCCGTTTTCCTTTGTCGTCGGGTTGAAGAGCAGCATGGCCGCGCCGTCGAAGGCATGCTCCTTATAGCAGGGCGTCATGAGCTCGATGCCGTTTTCGGTGTTGAGCAGTTTTTCCGTGGTGTCAAGGCTCTTTTCAGCCTGCTCTTTGGTCGCGGCCCTTGAAATCACGCCCCAGGATTGCGGGTTCAGCCACATGCTGCCCTCGACGTTCTCCTTGCTGCCGATCACCTGTCCGTCCTCGGCAAAGCCGCGGCGCCAGCGGTCATCCTCCCAGAACCAGCGGTTGATCAGCGCCTTCTGCTTTTCGGCGTTTTCCTTCAGGAAAGCGCGGTACGCTTCGTTTTCCGGCGTATGGGGCAAAAGCTCTTCCAGAATGGTCAGCGCATAATAGAACTGGAAGGCCACAAAGCAGCTCTCGCCGTTGGCGCCCAGCTTCAGGCAGTCGTTCCAGTCGGCGTGCAGGCCCGCGGGCATGCCGTGCGCCCCGAGATGATTGAGCGTAAAGTCGATGGCGCGCTTGAGGTGCTCAAGCACCGTGCCCTCGTCCCGGTCGGCAAAGGGAATCACCTTGTTCAGGAAGGCGGTGTCGCCGGTTTCCGCGATGTATTTATACACCGTGGGGAAAAGCCACATGGCGTCGTCCGCGCGGTAATGCGGATGGCCGGTTTCGCGCACATAGCTGTCGTCCTCCGGCGTGTTTTCATGGCCGGGGTTATGGCTGTACTTCACAAGGGGCAGTCCGCCGCCGTGATGCACCTGCGCCGAAAGCATGAATTCGATCCGCTCCCGCGCCATCTCGGGATCCAGGTGAATAATGCCCTGGATGTCCTGCACGGTATCGCGGTAGCCGTAACCATTGCGCTCGCCGCAGTAGACCAGCGAGGCCGCGCGGCTCCAGACAAAGGTGGTAAAGCACTGGAAAGCGTTCCAGGTATTCACCATGGTGTTCAGGTTTTCGTCCGGGGTGTGGATATCAAGGTTCATCAGCTTGCCGTGCCAGTACTGAACCAGGGTCTGCCATTCCGCGTCGGTCTTGCCCTTCACGTCGGCGTAGCCCGCCATGAGCGCCTTCGCTTCCCTAAGGGTCTTCTGGCCCAGGATAAAGGCCACCGTGCGGCTTTCGCCCGGCTGCAGGGTCAGAACCGTGTGCAGTCCTCCGCAGGGATTGCCGTTGAAATTGAGGCTGCAGTCCATCTTCCCGTCCAGAACGGCCTGCGGCGAGGAGAACCTGTGCGTGCCCAGGAACCGCTCGCGCCTGCCGGTATAGCTTGCCGCCTTCGCCCCGAGCAGACCGAAGAAGCGCTCGCTGCCGTTGCTTCCGTCGGCGTTGACGTGGCAGAACGGGTTGATGCGCTCCAGGATCAGATCGTCGTGGAATTCGGTCGAGGTGATGAACTGGGTGTACTGCATATTCACAAGGTCCTGCGTATAAAAGCTCTCCGTTGTGAATTCCGCGTACCCGAACACGCCGATTTCCCTTGTGCGGTCGCTTTTGTTCGTAACCGTGAGCCGCCAGATTTCATGCTCGGCGTCCAGGGGCACGTAATAGAGCGCGTTGCTCTGAATGCCCGCGTATTCGCTCTCGATTTCGGTATAGCTCGTACCGTGGCGGGTAAGCGTTCTGAACTTGTCAAGCGGCTTTTCCACAGGCCGCCAGGAAGCGGACCAGAAATCGCCGTTTTCGTTATCGCGCAGGTACAGATACCGCCCCGGCTCGTCAAACTGGTTGAACATATACCGCAGGATGCGTCCGGCCGCGCCGGATTTGACAAAGCTGTAGCCGCCCGCGTTCTGCGTCACAATGGCGCCGTAGGCGGGGCTGCCCAGGTAATTGGCCCAGGGCATGGGCGTCCTCGGGTCGGTAATCACATACTCTCTCTTCGCGTTGTCAAAATAACCGTACTGCATACGTACCCTCTCCTTTTATGTTCTGATTTATGGTTTCACGCTGTGGGTTCTTTTGCCGCCTCTCCCGCTTCGCGCGTTTCCCTGCCCGATCGTTTGAAATCTTCGATCGCGCGCATGGCCTGCGCATAGGGATCGCCTGTCATATCCAGCCAGACCACATCCGGATGCCGCCGGAACCAGGTCATCTGCCTTCTCGCAAAGCGCTTGATGGCAAGGGCCAGCTCCGTTTTCATGGTCTCATATTCCATTTCGCCTGTCAGATACCGTTTCAGGTACCGGTATTCGAGCCCGAGGCCTTCGAGAAACTGCGGATCGACGCCCGCGTCCATGAGCCCCCTGACCTCTTCAACCATCCCCTGTGCAAGCCGCCTTTCGAGCCGCTCGTCGATGCGCTTTTTCAGCGTTTCCCTATCCCAGGTAACGCCAAGGCGCAAAACACGGTACCGCGGCTGCTTCCCCGGCCTTTCGAGGTCGCCGTCATGGTGTTTTTCCAATACGCGCATGACGCGGTTGCGGTTGTTCCTGTCCACCGCGTAGCCGGGCAGCAGCGCCGTCAGCATATCATACAGTTCCGGCGTGGTCTTCTTTTCCAGTTCCGCCCGGTAGGCAAGGTCCGGCGTTTTGTCGCTCAGACAGTATCCGTCCGCCACCGAATCCACATACAGCCCCGTGCCGCCGACCAGAAACGGCTGCTTTCCGCGGTCTGAAATCTCTTCGATCGCCGCATAGGCAAGGCGCTGAAAATCCGCCATGGAGAAAAAATCGCCCGGCTCCGCCACGTCCAGAAGATGGTGTCTGACGCCGTCCATCTCCGATTCGGTGATCTTGCCGCTGCCAAGGTCCAGCCCGCGGAAAACCTGCCTTGAATCCGCCGAAACGATCTCCCCGTCCAGCGCCTTGGCAAGGCGTACGCCAAGGGCGCTCTTTCCGGAAGCGTTCGTTCCCTCCACTACGATCAGATCTCGCATAAGGCTCCTTCCATACAGATCCGGCACATGATACACCTATAATAAAATCGCCCGCCCCAATTGTCAAGACGAAGGAAAAAGGCGGGAAAAATGCCGGATCAGACGGAAAAAAGCAGGTTTTGCTTGACAGATATCTCAAAACTAAGGTATATTCAATCATCATCTTTTCTTCTCTGGCGGGGCTTCCCCATCCTTTCATCCGGAGAAAGACGCATTTCACTGATGGTTCACCCTTGCGTTCGTGAAGCGGAATTTGACATCGGAAAAGGTGAGACGCAGAAAATGACAGCGGTGGGGCGCCCTCTGTGGGCTGTCTTTTCGTCTGCGGAACCGTAAGGATGTCAGGTGCCTGAAGCAATCGGGTGAAAAAACCTGGAGGACGAGAATGAAAAAGTACCATGGTGTATTCCCTGCCCTGTATCCGTGCTACGATTCTCAGGGCAGGATCGCCCCCCAAGCGCTGCGCCGGCTCGCCAGATGGCTGATGCAGTCGGGCGTTAGCGGGCTTTATCTGAACAGTCCCGCCGGCAACAATACGCTGCTGACCGTGCGGGAAAAAATCGAAATCATGGAAAACGTGATGGCGGAAGCGGAAGGGCGGATTCTGGTACTGTGCGAGGTTTCCTGCGAAAACATTGAAGACACGCTGGAGCTTTGCCGGCACGCCGCTGCCTGCGGCGCGGACGCTGCCGTCAGCCATCCCTGCGGCGGACAGGAGGACGCGCTGTCCTTCTGGCGCACGGTCGCAGACATGGCCGCCGAAGCGGACACCATATTCTGCGACGTGCCGTTTCCAAAGACCGACCCTGAAAAAGAGCGGTTCCTGCGCTTTGCAAAGGATACGCGACTGCGCGGCGTGATCCCCGTCCGTTCGGAGCTTGCCTCCATCGGCGCCTGGCGCGCGCTGCTGCCGGAAAACGTTTCCATCTTCACCAGTGAGGAAAAAACGCTTTCCGACGCCATCGCCCTCGGCGCGGACGCCCTGGCGGGCGCGTACTGTACCGCCGCGCCAACGCTCGCCGTACGCCTCGAAAGCAGCCTGCGCTATGTCGGCGCGCACCGCGCCGTTTCCGATCAGGCGGACATGGCGAAAATCTGCGGCCTGCTCGAAAGCTGCGAAATGCCCCTTGAGGCCGCCCGCGCCATGCTCAGGTGCGCTTCCGGCCTGGAAATCGGCACGCGCAGACCGCCCCTTTCCGAGGAGGATCTTGCGCATGTATGCGACGCCTGCGCCGTGGTGAAAGGCAGCGGACTGTAAACGGGATCCGGACTCCGGCGCACTGTGAAACAGCTTTTTTCGCCCATAAACGCAAGCCTAAAAACAGAGCCGCGGCAAATGCCGCGGCTCTTTGCGTTCTGTTTTAAGTCAGGCCATGCCCGCCGTGATAATCGCCATGCAGTACACCTCGTCCGCGTCACAGCCGCGGGAAAGGTCGTTGATGGGGGCGTTCAGGCCCTGCAGGATGGGGCCGTAGGCCGCGAAGCCGCCAAGGCGCTGCGCGATCTTATAGCCGATATTGCCCGCCTCCAGCAGCGGGAAGATGAAGGTATTCGCCTGGCCGGCCACCTTGCTGTCCGGGCACTTGGTCCTGGCGACGGTCGCGGAAACCGCGGCATCAAACTGGAATTCGCCGTCGATCACAAGGTCAGGATCCATGCTGCGCGCCTCGGTGACCGCGTCATGGCTCAGCTTCACCGTGCCGCCCTTGCCGCTGCCGTAG
>CAMOIA010000065.1 GCA_946615785.1 uncultured Clostridia bacterium | reverse complement strand
GCCAGAAGGCGACGCGTGAAGCGTTCCGGGCCCTTCCCCTCACGGCGGAAGAGAAGGAGCGGATCCTCGGGGAGAACGCGCGGAAGATCCTGGGACTGTAAGTCCCGCGGGGCTTTGGGATCCGGAGCGGATCCTGGACGAGCGCGGGTGGTTCGAGGCGAAGACCTGGAACGTTTCCTTCGAAATGATGCTCGGCGGCATGAACGGCATCCTGCTGGAGGAACGCGCCGCCAACACCTGCCTTTCCGACGCGCTGAAAAACGCGATACGGCCGGAGGAGAACCTGGGGGAGACCCTGACGGATCTTCGGATCATGGCCAAACAGGGCGCGTCCTTTCAGGATCTGGAAGAGGTGCTCAGGGACCGGATCTGCATCGCGCCGAACGCGCGCATGCTCAGCGCCCTTGAGCGGCTGCGCATGGAAGCTGTGCCCTGGACCGGCAACGTGAAAGCGGTGGTCAACTGATGTTCAGGTACCAGTGGGTGATTTCGCCCTCCGAAAAAAAGACGCCCGCGTTTTCGTATCTGAAACGCGCCATGCCCCTGATGCCACAGGGAAGGCTGCACGACGCGTTCCGGGAAAAGGACGTCAGGCAAAACGGCCTTCGCATCGGCGAGGACACCCTGATCGTGCCCGGCGCTGAAATATCGGTGTATTCTGAATTTGCCCCGTCCCTTGACATTGTCTACGAGGATTCGCGTCTCCTGATTGTGAATAAGCCGTCTGACGTGTGCACGGAGGACGCCCACGCGGGCATCACGGTCCTGTCGATGGCGCGCGCGTATGCCCGGGGCCTGTACGAACCGAGGCTCTGCCACCGGCTTGATACCAGGACGTCAGGGCTTCTGATGCTGTGCAAGGACGACGAGGCCGAGGCGGAAATGAAAGAGGTTTTCCGGGTGCGGGATATCCGGAAGGAATACGAATGCCTTGCGCGCGGGGAAATGCGGCCGCCGCAGGGCCGGTTCACCGCGTACCTGGTCAAGGACAGCGCCCGCGGGCGGGTGCGGGTCATATCGCACAACACGCCCGGGGCAAGGGAAATCGTGACCGGATACCGCCTGCTTTCAAGGGAGGGCGAACTGAGCCGCCTGCGGGTGGAGCTTCTGACCGGCAGGACGCACCAGATCCGCGCCCATCTTGCGTATCTGAACCATCCCATCCTGGGCGACGACCTGTACGGAGACCGCGAACTGAACCGGCGGCATAAAGCCGTTGGAAAATTAAAGCTCTGCGCGGTGTCCCTGGAGCTGAACGTTCCGGACGGGAGCCTTTTTTCCTACCTGAACGGCCGGGAATTCACGGTGAAAGCGCCGTTCTGACGCCGGGCTGTTCGGCTTTGGGGCGCGTGTGATCTGAAGCGGGAAACACGGTGTTTTTTCGGTGTTTCCTTTAATACAGGTATTTCAAAAAACCAAGATTTTTCACTTTGCTAACCCTTACAATTATGTATGAAGCAACTAATGAACAGGCTGATACAACGATAAACAAAGGTATGTTGCTTAGCACGCCTGCAAATGCGAGGATAAAATAAGGGTGCAAGAAATAAATAAGCGTAGAGACATTTCTTGCTCTGACAGAAACCTCTTTCTTGATGCTGATATTATATGTCAATAATAGTTGGAAAAGATAAAAGGTAGCTGGAAAAACAGATAACCAGAGTATTGTTGAATTCGTTTGGTACTTCACGACAAATATAAAGCTTTCCAAAATAAGAAGAAGCATTGAAGCACATAGTTTTGCATAAATTATCCTTCTTTTTGTTTGAGATTTATACTCAGCAATGTATTTTCCTAAAGCCATATAGGGAAAAGCATAGAATAATCCATTTCTGCTGCCAAGAAAATCATAAAGATGAAGGTTTGACATTTGTCTGATTAACGGTAGCCAGGTGGATTTGCAACATCCAATGAATAAGAATACAAAGGAGATGGCAAGAACAGTTTTCGCATTGAATCTTCTGCTAAGAAGATATACAATAAGGAATCCGATAATGCTGCAGCTGATATACCACATATGTCTGTAACCAGACCAAAGAAATATATCAACGCATTCCATAAAACTCCAAGTGCCCAGTTTATGGATATCTAAAGGTAAGTATATTATTGTCCAGATCAGGTATAATAATGCCAATCTTAAGATATACCGAATCACCGGTTTGGTTCCTTTTTTAACCCAATAAAAGTAGCTGCTGGCAGTAAAAAAGAAAGGAACACATAGTCTTGTTATGATTCCAAAGCCGCGATCCATCCATACATTGAAACCAAATGGTTCAGTATGGATTCCAACAACTAATAATGCCATCATTAATTTGGCAATATCCATTGTCGCGTTTATTGTGGCAGGACTTTTTGTTTCGTTAGTTGTCATTTGGTTTCTTCCCTTCTTCCATCATATGTCATACAAACGGCTTATGATTATCATCCTCTGGACACTCTGCTTTATAGTATTGGGCAATATAGTATAGCACACTGTCTTCATAAAGGGAAAGGGCTGCGTACAGCTCGTCGGCCGTAAATTCGCTTGATAAACCCTTGTGTTTCGGCGTTTCTTGGATTATAATACAATGGGTGCCGGTGTGGCGGAATGGCAGACGCAGGGGACTTAAAATCCCCCGATCTCTGGTCGTGTGGGTTCGACCCCCACCACCGGCATGCGGCCTGAGCGATCAGGCCTTTTTCTGTATCAATTTGCATGAAAAAAGGAGAGAGCCCATGGAAATGGTCGATTTCAGGGAAATGCCCTATGTGCGGCCCGATTTTGAAGCGCTGAAAAAGGCCTGCGAACAGGCGATACACTCGCTTGAGGGCGCCGCAAGCTACGCGGAAGCCAAAGCGGCGTACCTGGCCTATGAAGAAGCGGAAACCGAAGCGGATACCATGATGTCGCTCTGTTCCGTCCGCAACACCATCGATACGCAGGACGCGTATTACGAGGCGGAAGAAAAGTGGATCCGGCAGCAGAGCGCGGCGCTGATCCCCCTGTCCAAGCGGTACCGCGTGGCGCTGGCGGGCAGCCCCTTCCGGGCGGACTTCATCGCGGAATTCGGCGAGCAGATGTTCCGGATGATCGACGCGAGCCTTCGCACCATGGACGAGCGCCTGGTCGGCGATATCGTGAAGGAAGGCGAACTCTGCCAGGCCTACCAGAAGGACAGCGCGCTGGCGTCGACGGATTTCCGCGGGGAAAAGTGCAATTTCTACGGCCTTCTTAAACACATGGAGGATACGGACCGCAAAACCAGGCGCGAAGCGTTTGAGGCGTGGGCCGCGCTGTACGAAAGCATCAGCGGCAAACTTGACAGCCAGTACGACGAGCTGGTGCACCTCAGGGACGGCATGGCGAAGAAGCTGGGCTTTGAAAGCTATACCGCGTTTGCCTATCTGAAGCGCCGCCGCTTTGATTACGGCCCGAAGGAGGCTGCGGCTTTCCGCGCCCAGATCCGGGACGTGATCACGCCCGCGGTCGCCGCGATCCGGGAGCGGCAGAAGGAAAAGCTCGGCGTCGACACGCTGCGCTATTATGACGAAGCCCTGCTCTTCCCGTCCGGGAACGCCAACCCCATCGGCACGGCGGACGAGCTGGTCGCCAAGGCGCAGCGCATGTACCGCGAGATGAGCGCGGAAACCGGCGAGTTCTTCGATTTTATGGTGAAATACCACCTCTTTGACCTCAACACACGGCCGGGGAAACGGATGGGCGGGTATATGACCAGCTTCCCGGGATACAAAGCGCCGTTTATTTTCAGCAATTTCAACGGCACCAGCGCGGACGTGGACGTGCTCACCCACGAGGCCGGTCACGCTTTCCAGGGCTACCTTGCCATGCGCTCGATCCCGATCGGCATGCTGCGGGGCTCCACGGCGGAAATCAACGAGGTGCATTCCATGTCCATGGAACACTTTGCCTATCCCTGGATGCCGCTCTTTTTTGAGGAGAAAAGCGAAAAATACATCACGGCCCACCTGATCGGCGCGCTGAGCGTGGTTCCCTATATGGCCTGCGTGGACGAATTCCAGCACGTTGTCTATGAAAAGCCGGACATGACGGCCAGGGAGCGCCGCGCCGCCTGGCGTGAAATCGAGCGCGTTTATATGCCCTGGCGGGACTATGACGGCAATCAGTTCCTTGAGGAGGGCGGTTTCTGGATGCAGAAGCAGCACATCTTCCTCTATCCGTTCTATTATATCGATTACGCGCTTGCGCAGATGTGCGCCTTCCAGTTCTACGGGCGCGCCAAAGAGAACCGCGAGGCGGCCTGGCAGGATTATCTTTCCCTCTGCCGCGCCGGCGGTACGCTCGGGTATTTCGAACTATTGAACAAGGCCAATCTGCTCAATCCGTTTGTGCCCGGCAATGTGGAAAAATGCGTCGGACACGTCATCGACGATATCAGCAAACGGTATTAAGCGTCCTGCCATTTGGCAAAACGGTTTCGCTTCTGTATGACTCCCCGGCCGCTATGGGTTTTGCGCGGCCGGGGGGTTTTGTCTGTCCGTTCCGAGAACCTGCTGCGCGACCTCGATGAACGCTTTCAGCGTTGCGGAGCAGGGCTCCCGGTAGACGAGCCCGACGGACCATTTGAGATCAAGCCGCAGGGGAATTGCCCTGAGCGGGGCAAAGAGCTGCGCCAGGTGGGAGGGCACCAGGCTGATGTGACCGTCCTCGAAGGAGCGGACGATGGTGTAAAAATCGACGATTTTCGCCTCTTCGCTCAGTTTGACGTCCGGATAGTTTGCTTCCATATATTCCCGGAAGCCCGGAACGCGGTCGAAACGAAAGACGATGATGTGCTGGCCGCGCAGATCCTCCGGCGTCAGCTCTTTCCGGTTCGCCAGGGGATGCCCGGGGGCCATCAGGCAGTCCCTGCCTTCAAAAATCAGGGGCAGGAAGCTGCGCCCCATGGCGTGCGCTTTGGGACAGTCGTAGTATTCCACGGCGTCCAGCATGCCCGCGTCCAGATCGGCAAAGAGCTGCTCCTCGCTTTCCATGACCGGTTTTTGCACGACGTTTGGATATTTCCGGTAAAACGGCTCGCTGAGGCGCGGGAAGAGATCGGGCTTGAGGCCCTCGATGGCGCCGATGCGGATGCAGTTGCGCATGGAATCAAGCCCCTGACAGCGGGCGATGAGCTGCTCCGTACTGGCCCGGATCTTTTGCATGCCGTCAAGGAACGCGCTGCCTGCCTGGGTGAGGTGGATGCCGCCGGGGCTTCTGTCAAAGAGCCTGAAGCCGATCTCGTCCTCCAGCCGGTTCAGCTGCTGCTGGAGGGCGGGAGGACTTAAGAACAGGGCCTCCGCGGCGGCGTTGATGCTGGCATAGCCTGCAACGGTGATAAACGTGTCGATGTGCCTGGTATTCATGCGTTTGCCTGCTTTCTACTTTGGTGAAAAGTTTTTCCTTTCCACCATTATAAAAGAAATTTTCTTCTATTGCAAGGCGAAAATGCGTATAATAAAAGCAAATTATGCCGTATATGGCAAATAGAAAGGGGTAAAATCACATGGACAAGAACATTTCCCGCCGTTCCTTCCTGAAGGGCGCTGCCATCAGCGCCGCCGGGCTGACCATGGCCGGCGCCGGTCTGAAGATCCGGGACGCAAGGGCGGAAGACGAAATCGCATGGGATGAAGAATATGACGTCGTGGTTCTCGGCTATGGCGGCGCCGGCGCGAACGCGGCTGTGGCTGCGTACGAGCAGGGCGCGAAAGTGCTTCTGGCTGAAAAAGCGCCGGAAGGCGCCGAGGGCGGCAACACCGCCGTGTCCGGCCAGTTCGTCATGGCGACCGACGATCCGGACGGCCTCTATGATTACCTGACCACCCTGATGGGCAAGTTCCAGAACTGGGATCCGGACGCGGTTCGCGCCTACTGCGAAGGCTGCGCGGAGAACTACAACTGGATGACCGGCCCCATGGGCGGCGATCCCGCGATCATTTCGCCGGAAGAGCATCCCTCCGCCGGCATGGAAGCCCGCAATAACGACTGGAAACTGGCCGACGGCAGCGACGGCAACCTGACCGACCCGTATAAGATCGGCAAGACCGGCTACTGGTATTACAACTGGGCCGAATTCCCCGAGATTCCTTCCAGCAAGCACTGCCTGTGCCTGACTGCGACCGGCACCCGTTTTGACCGCGGCTACTACAACCTGTGCCAGAATGCCGTCAAGGCGCGTCCGATCGACGTGTGGTTCTCCGCCCCCGGCAAGAAGCTGATCACCGACGCTGAAGGCGCTGTCATCGGCGTCATCATCAATAAGGACGGCAAAGACCTGAAGGTCAAGGCCAACGGCGGCGTGGTTCTCGCGTGCGGCGGCTTTGAGCACAACCAGGAAATGATCGCAAGCTATCTGCAGATGCCCTATGTGCATCAGCAGGGCGGTCTTTACAACGACGGCGACGGCATCAAGATGGCCCTGGGCGCCGGCGCGGATCTGTGGCATATGTCCAACTCCGCAGGCTTCACCTGGACCCATAAGCGTCCTCACCTGGACACCGTCAGCCTGTTCGGCGGCCCCAACGCCAGCAGCGGCATCTATGTCGGCCTCGGCGGCGACCGGTTTATGAACGAATCCGCGGCGACCCGGCACGGCCGTATCTACATCGGCGGCCGCTGGATCTCGACGCCCATGCCCCTGCCCGCATACCTCGTGCAGGATTCCGAGCAGCTCAAGGCCGGCAGGAAACTGGTGAACGCCTTCTCAGACGGCTATGTGGACGAGCTTGCCACCGGCGAAGTGCTCATGGGCGAAACCCTTGAAGACCTGGCCGAAGCGATCCGTCAGTCCGAAGGCGGCAAGGACGCGCCCGATTTCAGCACCGAGCGGTTCGTCGCCACGGTGGAAGCGTACAACAAGCGCTACGACGCTGGCGAAGACGCCGATTTCGGCCGTCCCTTCAGCACCATGGTGCCCGTCAGGACCGGCCCGTTCTATGCCACCAAAATCGGCCCCACCTACTTCAACACCCAGGGCGGCCCGCGCAAGAACAAGTTCGCGCAGGTCATCAACACCGACGGCATGCCGATCGAAGGCCTGTTTGAGGCCGGCGAAATGGGCTCCATCTTCTGCGATATGTACAACGGCTCCGGAAACCTTGGCGAGACCATGGTCTTTGGCCGCATCGCGGGCACCAACGCCGCCAAGCGCGCCAAGGGCGAATTCCAGAGCGAAGAAACGCCCGTCACCACTTGGGTGGGCGATATCTACGCGCCCGGCACCACCAGGCCCGCCGGCGGCGAGCAGGCCGCGGCGGAGAATGTGACCGGCACCTTCGAAGACGGCGTCTACGAAGGCAGCGGCACAGGCTTCGGCGGCAAGATCGACGTGCAGGTCACCATCAAGGACGGCAAGATCGAAAGCGTTGAAGTGATCAACCAGACCGAAACCGAAGGCGTCGGCGGCGCGGCGCTGCCCGATTACGTGCGGCAGACCGTCGAAAAGCAGGGACTGGATATCGACGTCGTGACCGGCGCGACCTACACCCTCGCAGGTTATAAGGAAGCGGTCAACGACGCCCTGTCCAAGGCTGTCCGCTGATTTCTGATCCTATCTGAAGCATACCCTTGCGCTGCCGGGCCCGAAAGCGGGTCCGGCAGTCTTTTTGCCTGTGAAATTGCAGGGCATGGTTTAAAGGCTGCACGGAGCCCTGGAAAAGCCGTTTTCCGGTGAGGTGGGGGACGAGGATCAGCACTCAAATCCTGCCTTGACATGAAAATCGGCATGAAAATCGCTTTTAGAGGTGAAAAATCTTAGAAAAAGGGCTTGCAATTTGAAAAAGTCGTGCTATAATGGGGAAGCTGTCGCAAGGCAGTGTATGCGCCCTTAGCTCAGCTGGATAGAGTGTTTGACTACGAATCAAAAGGTCGAGGGTTCGAATCCCCCAGGGCGCGCTGAAAGACACCGAAAAAGGTGTCTTTTTTCTTAATAATAAAAAGTCCTGGGGGATTCGAACGGGCCGGGAGTGAATGACAGTCCAGTGGACTGTCAGAGCCGGCCCAGCGCTCCGCAGAAAAGTCGAATCCCCCAGGGCGCGCTGAAAGACACCGAAAAAGGTGTCTTTTTTCTTAAT
>CAMOIA010000064.1 GCA_946615785.1 uncultured Clostridia bacterium | reverse complement strand
CGGCTTCCGCTTCGTATTTGGAACGAAAGCGGAAATCGAGCAGGGTGTGCATATTGCTGTCCGCAAGCAGCACCACATCGCCGCCGCGGCCGCCGTCGCCCCCGTCCGGGCCTCCGTTCTGCACGAATTTTTCCCTGTGGAAGGACACGCAGCCGTTCCCTCCGTTGCCCGCCCTGGCGATCAGGGGCGCGCGATCCACAAATGCCGCCATTTTATCCTCCGGTCAAACGAAATATCATTGCCTGCCGCTGTCCCGCTTGGGCGGGTTGCAGTACGGGCAGGGGGTCAGCTTTCTGAAGGCCTCGTCGTCAAGCTCGCTGAAGGTGAACGCCGTCATGGGCTGGTACTCCGCCCGTACGCCGTAGCAGGTTTCCTGCGTGTGGTAATTCCTGCCGCCCTTGGGGTTGTAATACAGCACCGTCTCAGGATCGGTCGGGGGGATGACGCGGCCTTCGTAATCCTCCCAGATCACGATCTTGGTGAATTTCTCGTAATGCTCGTAGATCCAGCGCATGTTCACGCCTTCCGGCGTACGCTTCCGCTGAACGCGGATGCAGCCGTGGCTTGCCCGCTCGCCGAGCTTGCTTTCGCAGATGTCGTAATCCTTGTTTCCAAGATAGGGAACCTGGTGCAGAAGGTCCCCGTCGTTAAAGCGCAGGGCCATTTCGCAGGTCATGTTGTCGGATTTGAAATCGCCCACCTTGCTCACAAGGAAAAATTCCCCGCTGCGCGTCTCGTTATAGGGCTGTTTTTCGTTCGCAAGGCCTGTCGAAACGGCGAGCGTTGCGAAAAGATGCCCATCCGTAAACACATACAGGCGCTGCGTCAGCTTGTCCACCACAAGGCCCATGCCCGTGGCGCTCTCCTGTTTTTTCAAAAGGTTCGTGGGCACGTAGCCCTCAACGAGCGCGTTCCAGGCCTTCACCTTGCTGTCATGGAAGGAAGAAGAATAGCAGCGGATCTTCGTCCAGCCGTTTTCGTCCCCGCCGAGCACCTGAACGCCCTGGCTGTAGCAGGTCACGTCGCCGATGGCGGCGGAATTGGCGTCCGGCATTTCGCGCAGCGTCACCTGTTCCTGCTGCTGTCCGTCCAGCACCCACGAAGGCGCCGTCAGCATGGCCCAGACTGCCTCTTCGTCTGTAATATCCATGGGCGTCGTCCAGTAGCTATGGTCGTCAGGGTCTTCGGATACGGCCATGGAGGGGGTAAAAACCGCCGCCGTTTCCGCAAAAGACGGCAGATACAGCGCCGGAACAAGAAGGCACAGCACCAGGAAAAAAATGGAAAATCGTTTCATCGCGTTTCAGTTCCTCACAAAAATCTCCGCTTTCAAAGCGGTGCAGGTGCATCATAACATTTCCCGAAAAATGCGTCAATGCCGTTTTGCTTTCCTCTATTATGCCGCAGGATGGCAAACGCCGTCCTGCGCGGCCCGAACGCGCAAAAATCCGCTTGTGCCCGTCCCGGGCGTATGGTATACTGTTTTTACTTTCTGCGACCGCCCACGCGGTCATCATAATTTCCATGGAGGCAGTATGCTGACACAAAAAACCGCACAGCTCGTACTGGAAAAAGCGCTATCCACCGGCGGCGATTTCGCGGAAATCTTCTGCGAGGACCGCAGGAACAACAACCTCTCCATGCGCTCGGGAAAGATCGAAGCCGTCGCGTCCAACCGCCTGCACGGCGCGGGCGTGCGCATCTATTCCGGGCTTGAGAGCGTCTACGTTTACACCAACGACACCTCCGAGGCCGGGCTCGTCGCCTGCGCCGCAAAGGCTGCCGCGGCCATCCGCGGAGGCAGTGCGGTGAAAGCGGCTCCCTTTTCCGCGGACGGAAATCCCAACGCGCACATCATCATGGAAATGCCCTCCCAGGTCGCGGGCAGGCGCAAGGCCGACAAGCTTCGCGCCGCGAACGCCATTCTGGCAGGCTATCCGGAGGTCGTGCAGGGCATCATCAGCTATCTGGATTCCGAACAGCGAGTGCTGATCGCAAACAGCGAAGGCATGTTCAAAGAAGACCTGCGCGTGTACACGCGCTTCATGGTGAACGCCGTCGCGTCCAACGGCACGGAAAACCAGACCGGTCACTGCAGTCCCGGCGCCATGCAGGGCTTTGAGCTCTTCGACCGCACGGTGGACCCGGAAATGTGCGCGCACACCGCCTGCAGGACCGCCGTCACCATGCTTCACGCACCGGTGTGCCCCGGCGGCATGATGCCCGTCGTCATCGATAACGGCTTTGGCGGCGTCATTTTCCACGAAGCCTGCGGGCACAGCCTGGAGGCCACGAGCGTCGCCCCCGGCAACAGCGAATTTGCCGGCAAGCTCGGCCAGCAGATCGCCAATCCCCGCGTCACTGCGATCGACGACGGCACCATTCCCAACGAATGGGGCAGCGAAAACATCGACGACGAGGGCAATCCCACCACAAAGCTGGTGCTGATTGAAAACGGCATTCTGAAAAACTACATGATCGACCGTCTCAACAGCCGCAAAATGGGCATGCCCGTCACCGGCTCCGGCAGGCGGCAGGGCTATATGTTCGCGCCGACCTCCCGCATGCGCAACACCTATATCGCAGCCGGGCAGGACAGCGAAGCCGAGATGATCGCCACCATGGGTGACGGACTCTACTGCAAATCCATGGGCGGTGGCAGCGTCGAACCCGCGACGGGCAAGTTCAACTTCGCCGTGGAGGAAGGCTACCTGGTCAAGGGCGGACGCATCGTGCACCCCGTGCGCGGCGCGAGCCTGATCGGCCGCGGAAGCGAAATTCTCATGAAGATCGACCGGGTCGGGCGCAATATGCAGATGGCCCAGGGCATGTGCGGATCGCTCTCCGGCAGCATCCCGACGAACGTCGGCCAGCCCATGATCCGCGTGTCCAGCCTGACCGTCGGCGGCAAGTGATTTCCATCTACCACACAACTACAATGCCTAAAGGAGTTGCTATGGATCAGTTCATCAGCCAGTTGCTTCAGAAAGCAAAGGCCGCCGGCATTGAACCGGCTGAAGTTTACTATGTCTCGGGCGAAAGCTTCCGCGCCATGTGCCAGCAGGGCATGATCAACAACTACACCGTCAACGCGAGCCGCGGCCTGAGCCTTCGCGGCATTTACGGCGGCAAAATGGGCTACGCCTCCACCCAGGCTTTCGACGAGGACGCTTCCAGCCAGCTGATTTCCGGCGTAATCGAAAGCGCAGAGCTGACCGAGGACGAAAGCGTTCAGGAAATCTACGCCGGCGACGGAAATTACCCCGTGATCGAGACCTTCGCGCCGGAGCTTGAAAGCGTCACGGCGGAAGAAAAGCTGGATTATATCCGACGCGCCGAGGAAGCGCTTCTCAAATGCGACAAGCGCGTCGTGGCCACGACCTACAACATGATTTCCACGTCCTCCTCCTGCGTGCGCCTGGTCAATTCCCTCGGTCTCGACCTGACCGCCAGGGACAATTTCATCTTTACCTACCTGAGCGCCCTTGCCAAGGACGGCGACAAAACCGCTTCCGGCGCAAAGCTCATCGCCGGACGCCGTTTCGACGCGGAAAACGCCGAACTTTCAGCCAAAAAGGCATCTGAAGAAGCGCTCTTCATGCTGAACGCCGAACCGGTGCAAAGCGGCAGCTACCGCGCCATTTTCGATCCCTACGCCATGAGCGACATGCTCTCGGTGTTCAGCGCCATCTTCTCGGCGGAAAACACCCAGCAGAACATGAGCCTGCTCGGCGGCCGCGAGGGCGAAAAAGTGGCCTCCGACGTCGTTTCCATCATCGACGATCCGCTTCTGCCCGGCGGGTTTGACAGCCGCGCCTTCGACGACGAGGGCGTCGCCAGCCGCACAAAAAGCGTCGTGGAATGCGGCGTGCTCAAAACCCTCCTGCACAACCTCAAGACCGCCCGCAAAGCCGGCGTGGAAAGCACAGGCAACGCGCGCCGCGGCGGCTACAGCGCCCCCGTCAGGGTCGCGCCGAGCAATTTCTTCATCAAGCCCGGCGAAAAAACGCTGGAAGAGCTGATGGACGGCATGGGCGACGGCATCGTCATCACTTCCGTCAGCGGCCTGCACGCCGGCGCGAATTTCATGAGCGGCGATTTCAGCCTGATCGCCGAAGGCTACCTGGTCAAAGACGGCCGGAAGGCGCAGGCGGTCGACCGCATCACGGTGGCCGGCAATTTCTACGACCTGCTCAAATCCATCCGCGCCGTGGGCTGCGACCTCACCTTCCCGGACTCCTCCATCGGCAGTCCCTCCGTGGATGTGGGCGAAATCCAGATCTCCGGAAAATAAGTCTTTTGCAAATACAACCGTTCAACGCGCGTCTGCGGCAATCCGCGGACGCGCGTTTTGATGCCGTCCTTCTCAAAACGTAAATTTCCGTAAAATCGGTCGGGCACTGCAGGGTTTCTATTGAGTAAAACGGCATTCTTTGTTATAATGCAGGGTGTTCCATGGGATTTTTCCGCTTCTGCGGCCCTGGATGAACACGCGCGGAGCAGCCGCGCGCAGAAAAAGGAGATGGACCGATCCATGAAATTAGGCGTCGTCGGCCTGCCGAACGTTGGAAAAAGCACCCTCTTCAACGCCATCACCGGCGCGGGAGCGCAGGCCGCCAATTATCCATTTTGCACCATCGAGCCCAATACCGGCATGGTCGCCGTTCCGGACGAGCGGCTGGACGTGCTTGCGGAAATGTATCACCCGAAAAAAGTGACCCCCGCCGTGATTGAATTTGTGGATATCGCAGGCCTTGTCAAGGGCGCGAGCCGCGGCGAAGGCCTTGGCAACAAATTTCTTTCCCATATCCGCGAAGTGGACGCCATCGTCCACGTCGTAAGGTGCTTTGAAGATGAAAACATCACCCACGTAAATGACACCGTCGACCCCGTGCGCGATATGGAAACGATCAATCTGGAACTGATTTTCGCCGACATGGAAACCGTGGAGAAACGGCGCGACAAGGCCCAGAAGATGATCAAGACCGGCGATAAAAAATTCGCCGCCGAAGCCGAACTGGCAACCCGTCTGCTCGCGCATCTTGAAAGCGGCGCCCCGGCGCGCACCTTCAAAATGACCGAAGAAGAAAGCGCCGTGGTGAAGGAATGGTTCCTGCTCACCACAAAGCCGGTCATCTATGCCGCGAACATCGCCGAGGATGACCTTTCAGATGCCGACAGCCTTCCCTTCGTTCAGGCCGTATCCGCCAAGGCCGCCGAAGAAAACGCCGAAATGCTTGTGATTTCCGCCCGCATCGAAGAAGAGATTTCCCAGATGGAAGCGGATGAAAAGCAGGAATTTTTAAGCGCCCTGGGCATCGAGGAAAGCGGACTTGCCCGCCTGGTCAAGGCCTGCTACCGCCTGCTCGGCCTGATCAGCTTCCTGACCGCCGGCGAGGACGAGTGCCGCGCCTGGACCATCCGCAGGGGCACGAAGGCCCCGCAGGCCGCGGGCAAGATCCACACCGATTTTGAGCGCGGCTTCATCCGCGCCGAAATCGTGCCCTTTGAAACCCTCAAATCCCTCGGCAGCATGAACGCCTGCCGGGAAAAAGGCCTGATCCGCTCGGAAGGAAAGGATTACGTGATGCAGGACGGCGACGTTACGCTGTTCCGCTTCAACGTTTGATTTGGAGGCGCCATGCCGAACATCGCTTTTCTTGTCAAGCGCGCGCTGAAAATGGACTGGGGCAGGATGGCCGAAACCGCCAGGATGCTGCACAAAAAAACCGGCAAAAGCACCGCCTGGCTGCTCAGGGACATGCTCTCCTGCGCCGTGCATTACAACGCGGGCTACATGGATTATAAAATCGCCCAGATGTACCGCCTGAACGACAGCCAGAAGCGCACGGTGATCACGCGCGGCGTCAGCAACGCAATCGTGCGCAAAATGAACGACAAAGCCTTCTGGCACTGCTTCGACGACAAAACCGAATTCAACACGCTCTTTGCCGGTCACATCGGCCGGAAATGGCTGCGCCTTGACAAAGACACCCGGCCGGAAGCGCTTTCTGCCTTCCTGGAGGGCCTGGACGCCTGCCTTTACAAGCCTCTGGAGGGTTCCAGCGGTCAGGGCATCGTGAAATTCGAAAAAGCCGACTGGGCCGATCCCAAAGCCTTTTTCAGCCGCCTCAGGGATATGGGCGACGCGGTGGTCGAGGAGCTGGTGGTGCAGCACCCCGTGATGGCGGGCATGTGCCCCACCTCCGTCAATACCGTCCGGGTGGCCACTATGCTCGGCGACAGGCAAAAGGGCATCGTCTACGCGTTTATCCGCATCGGCAACGGCAAGGTGATGGACAATGTGGACTGCGGCGGCATGGCCGCGCGCGTCGACCTTGAAAGCGGCGAACTGAAAACCGTCGCCGCGGACAAGGCCGGAAACGTCTTCGAACGCCATCCCATGACGGGCACGCCCATCGTCGGCTTTCGCATTCCCTACTGGGAAGAAGCCAAAGAGATGTGCCTTGAAGCCATGGAAAAAGTGCCGCAGGTGCGTTTTGTGGCGTGGGACGTGGCCATCACGCCGACGGGGCCGATTTTCATCGAAGGCAATTCCTTCCCCAGTCATGCCGTTCCGCAGTTCGCGGCCCACTACCCGGACGGCATCGGCATTCTGACGGAGTTTAACAAGTTTATCGACGTGGACGCGCTCAGATGACACCCGATTGACCAAGGAGATGATTGCATGGATCTTCTGAAAACCCTGCTCCTCTATATGACCCTCGTGCTCGGCGCCGGCACGCAGGCAGCGCCGGATCTGACCCCGCTGCCGACGGCCATTCCGACGCTCGCGCCGATCGTTTCGGAACTGCCAACCGCGCTTCCGACCGCGCTGCCCACTGCTGTCGCCTATCGGACGCTCTCCATGGGCGATTCCGGCGACGCCGTGCGCACCCTGCAGCAGAGGCTTCAGGAGCTCGGCTTCCTGACCGGCTCCGTCGACGGCAAATTCGGGCGCCAGACGCGCAAGGCCGTACAGGATTTCCAGCAGGCAAACGGCCTGAAGGCGGACGGCATAGCCGGAGCGCAGACCCAGGCTGTGCTGTTCGCCGTGCCCGAAACTTCGGCTCCCACCATAGTGCCGGTCACCGCGGTGCCCGTCACCCAGGTTCCGGTCGTCACCGCGACGCCCAAGCCCCTCTCCGCCACTGTGACCATCCAGTATGTTGAAACCGGTACAGGGCGCGTCGTTGCCCGGACGAGCGCGACGGTCTACCATTCCGGCTCGATCTTCGCAAACGCTCAACTGCTGCCCGCGGGATATGAACTGACCGGCAATACGAGCTACGCCGTGACGGTGAACAACGGAATGGTCATTCCTTCCGCCATCACCTTCTATTGCCACGTCGCCGCAACGAGCGTGCCGACCTATGCGCCTCGCACGCCTGCCCCCACGAAAGCGCCCACCCCGACGCCGACCGCCGCGCCTGTAAGCGTGCCTGTTCAGTACCTTGACCAGGATGGGAACGTCCTGTACATCGACACCGTGTTCATCACCTCAAGCGGCGTGCTATCCTGCAACCCCGCCCTGGTTTCCAGCGATTATACGCTTTCCTCTGCCCGCAGCCAGTATGTAACGCTGCAAAACGGCATCGCCTATCCGGCCTACGTCACCTTCACCTTCACAAGAACGGCGACGCCGGAACCCACCAGCGCGCCCACAGTGAAACCCGCGGTGGAAGTGAATGTGAAATACGTCGACGATCACGACAATCCGCTCGCAAGCGAAACGCTGATCCTCACAAGGGACACCACCGTGTACGCAAAATCCAGCATGGTACCTGTGGATTACATGCTGATCAGCGCGGGCAGCGCGCGCGTGACCATCCTTGAAGGTTTCGCCTACCCGTCTGAAATAAGGTTTATCTACCAGAAAGCTGAGACGGCCGCCCCCACGGCAGCGCCGACCGCAGAACCCACCGTGGAGCCAACTGCTGAGCCTACAGCAGAGCCCACTGCAGAGCCGACGGTAGAACCTACCGCTGAACCCACTGCAGAGCCGACCGCAGAGCCTACAGCGGAACCCACCGCAGAACCTACCGCTGAGCCCACTGCAGAACCGACAGCAGAGCCCAC
>CAMOIA010000063.1 GCA_946615785.1 uncultured Clostridia bacterium | reverse complement strand
GGCCTTTGGTGCGGGGCCTGGGCCGCGCAGGCCCTCATCCCGTTCCTAAACGCAGCGATGGGAAGCAAGCCGGTTTCTTGACTCAAGTGACATCCGTAAAACGGTGTCCAGAGGCCCACGGCCTTTGGTGCAGGGCCTGGGCCGCGCAGGCCCTCATCCCGTTCCTGTAGCCGCTGTTCGCGCGGCTTATCCCGTCCTCCGTCACTTTTTCGCGGCGTTCTCAGTATAGGTCACAACTCCAGCGCTGCCTTTCTCCACCCATTCCGCGGTTCCAAGCAGCTCGAGCAGGCTGTCCGCGCGCGCCTTGGATTTGGAATAGCCGCGGGCTCCTTCAAGGCCGACGCCGCCCTCCGTCTCACGCTGGTTCAGGGCGGGCACGTCCGCGCGGTAAACCGAGCAGGCATACGTAACTTCATCCGAACCGAAGCGCGGATAGGCGCTTTCGACGATCACGACAAGATCGTCGCCGTTTCCTTCCTCGGGATGATGGGAGAGGTAGAGGGCTCTGGCTTTTTCGTTGGCATCAAGCCGTTCGGACGCGGTATAGGCGGCGCTGAGGGAGGTGTTGTTATAGCTGTAAATACCGTATCCCGCGGCAAGGCCCGTGCTGAGCACCACCAGAACGACGAGCGCAATGACAGTGCTCTTTGTAAAGCGCAGCGCTTCGGCGTCGCACCGGACGAGGCCTGCCTTGCGGATGGCCGGGATCACTGCGCGAAGGAGCGCCGTGAGCATAACGGACTCCACGGGGAACAGCGCCAGGTTTTTTACAATGCGCAGCATGTCGATCGGCGCGTAATACCGCCCGTAGAACACATCATAATAGAGCATCATGATGGGCGTTGTCAGAACGAGATTGACCAGAAAGCAGATGGAAAAGCGGCACAGCACCACCCGGCGCACCGTGATTCTGGCCCGGTAGAAAAAGAGCGCAAAGAGCAGGCTGCCGGCGATTTCCTGGAAGATGAAGGGGAAGAAATACGGCCCGTTCGGCGCGATGAGATAGCCGAGCGTATCGGTGATGGCCGCGGCGGGAATGGCGACGACGGGCCCGAACACCATGGAACCGACGGCATTGACGAGGAAACCGAAATTGATGCGCAGATCGGCGGCGATGGGGATGGAGACAAGCTTGAAAATAATGCGCAGCGCGATCATGAGCGCCGCGAACACGAGCACCCTCGTGTTCTTCATTTCAGCGGCGGCGGCGCGCCAGTACGCCCCGGAGAAGGGATGGGGGAACAGGGTTTCGGAAACGGTATCTTTTTGATTGAGCATAAAAAAACCTCCTTTCCCGTCAGCGCGGAAGGAGGCCCCTTCGCGGAAGCGGGATGCGGGACAGTGACCGCAGGCTCTGCCTTTCGTCCCCGCGGCAAACTCCCCGTCCGCGAAGCACTTGACGCCCCTGTCCCTACTCTTCTTGATGCCCTGTTATAGCATGAAACGCCCCGGACGTCAATACGGCGTCCGGGGTTTGGGCTGGATTGGCAGGAATTATTCGATCACGCCGCCTTCCACGACCAGGCTGTCCGCGTCCGCGTTGGCGCCGTAGGTTTCACGCAGCGTGGCTTCGTAATCGGCATGGAAGAAGTTTTCCGCACCCAGGGCCACGATCTCTTCGTTGATCCAGGCAAGCAGGGTTTCGTTGCCCTTGGTCACGGCGGGGTTGATGGTGTCGAGGCTGCCGAGGGATTCGATGCCGACCGTGAAGCCGGGGTTTTCGATCGCCCAGGCGAGCACCTCGGTGTTGTCGGTGGAGAGCGCGTCTCCGCGGCCGTCCAGGAGCGCGATGTACGCTTCGGTGTAGCTGTCGTACTTGGCGAGCTTCACTTCGGGATAGTTCGCCTCAAAGAAGGTTTCGGCTGTGGTGCCCTTGGAGACGATGAGCGTTTTGCCGTTCAGCTGCTCCGCTTCGGTGATCAGCGCGCCGTCCGGGCTGACGACGCCGAGCGCTACCTTCATATAGGGCAGGGCGAAATCCACCTGGGTTGCGCGGTCCTCGGTATAGGTGAAGTTCGCCAGCACGATATCCACCTTGCCGCTCTGCAGAAATTCAATGCGGTTGGGCGCGTCCACGGATACGATTTCCAGCTCGACGCCAAGGTCCGCCGCCAGCCGGCGGGCAAGGTACACGTCGTAGCCCTGGTATTCGCCGTATTCGTCCACATAGCCGAAGGGCTTTTTGTCGGAGAAGAGGCCGATGATGATTTTGCCGCTCTGCTTGATTTCGTCCAGCGTGCGATAGCCTTCCGCAAAGGCGGAGGCGACGGAGAGGGCCAGGATGAGGGCCAGGGCTACGGACAGGATTTTCACAAAACGCTTCATAATGATGATTCCCCTTTCATGAATTGGATGATTGAATCCGGAAGATGCAATGCAGGTCTTATGGGCATCCGGTACGGCATCGGTCCTTCGCTGACTTGGATCGGTTCGGCATCGTCTTTCATCCTTTCACACAAAAAACCAGGGATCGGAAATATCCGACCCCTGTGTGAAGCCATCCCGCCGGCGCGATTACGCACGCAAACAGCGGTCCATCAGGGGACGGACGCGCGCCATACAGGGACACATGCAAACGAATGCTGAAAGCCTGCGCACAGTTCCGCCCTCCTTCTTTCATTCCTACCGAATTAATAGGATAGCTGTATTGTAACCGCTTTCTGTTCCCCCGTCAAGGGGGTGATTGTATTTCGGCTGTATTTCCGAAAGCACTCAAAAAGCATATCAAAGCCCCTGCCAACAGGGGTGGCGGGGGAAATCAGCCCCACACGCCAAGCTCCAGATCGTCGATCGTCAGCAGGATCGCGCTTCCCTCAAGGGGCTTGGACACATACACCAGCGCCCAGTGGCCGACGGGGTTTGGAACCACCGGTGTGATCTTGCACAAAAGGCAGTAATTGGTGCCCGCGACCACCTGTGTGGCCAGAAGCGCAACGGGCGTGACGGTGGAACCGACGAACTGCGAAAGCGCCTCGTCGAGGGCCGCGGCGGCCTGCGGCGTAACGGCCGGGTCCTCCGTGGGCTGCCAGGCGCCGAGCATTCCCTCCGCCGGCGCGGCGCAAAACACAAAACACAGGGCGGCGCATAAAAGAACCGCGGTCAGATGTCTGATTTTCATGAATACATCCCCTTTCCGGAAGCGCCTGTGCGCTCCCTTACCAATATAACGCAGATTTGGCCGTTTGCGTTGCTTTTTCCAAAAACTTTTTGGCATTGCTCCTGAATGCACGCATGAAAAAACGGGCGGGATGTTTGCGCATCCCGCCCGCTGTGCTGATGGGGTTTGGGTTTACTCCGCGAAGAGCGCGAGCATGACCTCCGCGATATCGGCGCGGGTCGCGGGTTCCTCAGCGGCTTCCTCGGCGAAGACCGGTTCGATCGGCATGCCGACGGCGGCGCCGAAGTTCACCATCACGGCGTTCACGTCCGCCTTGGTCAGCTCCGCGGTTTTGTCCACGCCCGCGGGCGCGATGCCGTAGCCCTGGAAGGTGGCCACCGCGTCGTCCGGGGTGCCCAGGCTTCCGCCGATGAGCACGTACAGCGCTTCGCTCAGGTCGCCGAGCGTCGCGGCGTCGTCGGTTCCGAATGCGTCGTCGGCCTTGGGGGCCATCAAGCCTTCTTCAAACACGAAGCGCACCGCGTCGTAGTGTTCGCTGCCCTCGGCCGCGTCGGTGAATTCCACTTCAGAGGTGTCCACGGCGTTGAAGGGGTTCAGGATCACGTCATAGCGGCTGGCGTTCGCGTTGATGGCGGAAGCGCTGCCGACGGTGGAGCGGATGCCGTTCGCGGAAAGGGCGCGGTACATTTCGGCGCTTTCCTTCACATTGTCGGGCGTCATGTTCTTGATGTCGCGCATGTACCCAAGCGCTTTGTCCTGCGCGGTGCCGTCCAGGGTGTTGATCAGGGCGTTGAACGCGCCGGTCAGCTCGCCGCTGGATTTGGCGTAATAGGCGTAGCTGGAAAGGATATAGCCGTCCAGGGTTTCCTGATCCACGTCCAGCGCTTCGATCTGGTCGGCAAGAGACGCGTACACATCATAGGTTTCGGCAATGTTCGGGTCGCGGTAGGTGAGCAGGTACACCACGGTATCCGTCGCGCCGCTCAGGGGCGAGTACACGCCGTACTGGTCGCGCAGCTGCGGAATGAGGAACATATCCGCCACCAGGCTGCTGATCACGTCCAGGCTGCCGTTGTATTCTTCCATGTCCAGCGCTTCGTAATCGGCGATCAGGGCGTTGAAATTGACGTTCGTGTCCAGAATGATGCCTTCGCGGCGGGCGGGCACAGGCAGGTCGTACTGCACGTGGGTGATTTCTTCCTTGCCAAGGGAGGCGAAGAAGGCGTCGGAGCAGGCGCGGCTCTTTGCGATGCTCTCTTCATTGCCGGCAAAGGCATAGAGGGCGTTGGTGGAATTGTTGATGGCGCTCTGCACGCTCTGCAGGGCGGCGACCACCTGGCTGGGATATTCCGCAAGCTGCGCTTCCACCCTTTCAAGGTAGGCGTAGTAATCGAGGAAATTGATATAGTTGTAGTAGCGCCAGCTCGCATCGGTCACAGCCATGGCCCGGTAGAGCAGCATGTTGTAGCCGGTGTTGTTGATGGAGGCGCGAAGGCTGGCCTTTGCGGCGGAAATGACCTCGGTGAGGTGGGTCACGTCGGAGAAGTCGGTTTCAAAGGCGAGCTCGTGCATCAGGTCGTAGGCGGCCTGCAGGTCGTCGTCCATGGCGGTGAAGCCCATGCGCAGGTAGGGGATGAAGTCCTCTTCCTCGCTCTTGAGCATGCTCAGGCGGAACTCCACGTTGTACAGATACCGGTCGATGAGGGCGGTCAGCTCTTCGTGGGTGTGCTTGGCGGTGTCCATTTCGCCGACAAGATCGGTGTAGAGCTTGAAGGTGTGAATGGCTTCCTGGGGCAGGCCCTTGATGTCCAGCCACATGCCGACGCGGCCAACCTCTTCGACGCCCGCCACGGTTTCCACGCGGCGGATGCCGTCTTCGCCCATTTCGTCCTTGACGTTATAGGTCACGATTTCCTCGGGAAGGCTTTCCACCGTCACGGCCTGCAGCTGACGCACGTATTCGGAGGCGTCAGAGGGCACCTTTTCGGCGTTGGTCGCGTCGATGATGGCCTGCTTTTCCTCGTCGGTCATGCCGTCCTTGACGGCGGCGAGGGTCTGGGCCAGGGCGGCGTCATGCTCTTCCTTGGCGCCGGGCACGGGGTAGGTGGATACAAGCGCGGTGCGCTCGCTGCCGACAAGCCAGGTGTTGACAGCGTTCACGTACAGGCCTTCCGCGTTCCAGTCGCGCATTTTGTCCAGCGCGTCCACATAATCAGGATAGCTGAAAATGTTGCCGGAGGTCGCGTAGCTGTAGGCGAGGTTTGGAATGATCGAGGTGCCAAGGTCCGACGTTTCGCCGCTCAGGCGGATGGAGAGGGCGGTGGAGGCCATGACGGTGTCCACCAGCTGGTCGTCAAAGCCGTTTGCGGCCACGTCCGCGAGCGCTTCGTCCACGGTGGCCTTGAACAGCTCCGCGTCCTCGGCGTTCACGCTGCTTGCCGAGAACACGATCGCGTCGTCAGGCGCGGTGTCGTCGATGTAGCAGGAGAAGGAGCCGGCGGGCAGCGCCTTGCGCAGCCTGAGCATGAGGGGAGAGGAGGAGGAGATGAGAAGGTCGGTCAGGGTGTTGAGGACCAGCTCTTCCTGCGCGTTGTCCTTCAGGCCCGGGCACACGAAAGCGTAATAGATCACAGACGTGTTCTGGGTGTTGGTCCCGTTTTCCATCGCGTAGGGCAGGCTCACCGTCACGGGCGACGTGATGGGGGTATAGTCCGCGTCCACAAACTTGAAATCCTGCTTTTCATACGGCGCGAAGGCCTCGTTCAGCAGGGCGAGGAACGCGGTGTAATCGTCGAACTGTCCGTAGAGGTAGGCCACGCAGTTGCTGGGATGATAGAAAATGTCGTGGTAGCTCTTCAGCGCTTCCCAGGTCATTTCCGGAATGAAATCCGGATCGCCGCCCTGGTTGAAGCCGACGACGGAGCCGGGGAAGGTGTTCTTATAATAATTGTAGCTCGCCGCGCGGGCCAGGTTCATGGCGCCCAGCATTTCGCTGTAGACGGTGCCTTCCATCGTAAGGGGTTCGTCCATGCCTGCCATGCGGTAGCGCCACGCTTCCGTGCGGAAAATGTCCTCGTTTTCAAGGATCATGGGGTGCAGGCAGGAATCGGTGTAGAAATCGGCGTATTTGAGCAGCTGCGCTTCCGACAGCGAGGCCACGGGATAGGTGGTCATCACGCTGTAGGTGGAAGCGTTCATATAGGTGTTGTAGGTCTGGTAGCTCAGGTTGAAGAACAGGCTGTCGCTCGGGTATTTCTCGCTGCCGGAAAGGGTGGCGTGCTCGAATACGTGCGGCAGGCCCGTGTCGTCCAGCGGGCGGGTGAGGAAGGTAAGGTCGAAGACGCGGTTGGTGTCCTCGTTTGCGATGTAGACGAGCTTTGCGCCGGTCGCCTGGTGCTCAAAGAGCGTCAGATCCGCGCCGATCATGCCGAAGGGGCGCGTTTCGATCACCTCGAAGCCCTCCACCACGTCGCCGACGGCGGGCAGCAGGTTTTCTTCGGGCAGCGCGTCCGCAAACCCCACCGTGCCCAGCGCGAGCACAGCCGCCGTCGCCGCGGCCGTTGTCATCTGCAGAAATCGTTTCACTTCCGATAAGCCTCCTTTTATGGTCAATCTGCCAAGAAGTATACCACAGCGTCCCCGTCAAAAAAAGCCCCCTTTTTTGGAAGAGGGGGGAAAAGACTGCCTGAAAAACTTTTGTTCAAAAGACGTGCGATCAGGTTTGCGTGACGAAGGGTTTGCCATTTTTTGATTTGCTGTGTTCTTTCCGGATTCCTATCCGTGCTTTGGGCCGTGAAAGATGCTGTCGTGCAGCTTATCGGCCGGATCCTCTTCGTGTTCAGACTGCCGCTGCTTTTGTTCCTTTGTCCAGTTACGCACCACCAAAATGAGCGCAAGCGTTCCGACGGGAAAGAATATGGCGATTGTTGTGTATATGGTCTGTAAGCCTTCGCCCTCTTTATGCATAAAGAAGGAAATGAGCGCTAAAATGATTGCGAAGAAATATCCGCCCCAGAACAGCATAATAAGAACAATCATAGTTTTAGAAAGGATGCTGGCGGAGGAAGAGTTTTTTTCAAAAAAAGCTTTCAGCTTTGGTGTCATGATCTTCCACAAATAGTTTATAGTGAGTACCGTGAGTGAACACAAACCGATCTGTATGATGAAAAAGAAAGGAATGGCAAGCAGCTTCATAGAATCGGCCTCCAAAACATTTTTTGCGGAATGAATTCATCAGTGCCCGCCCGCCCGTCCGCGCCGGGACTGGTAGGTAAAGCTCTCCAGGAATTTCTGGGCGCGTTCGGTTTCGGGGTGGTGGAAGAATTGCTTGGGCGGGGCCTGCTCCACCACGACGCCGCTGTCCAGGAACAGGATCTCGTCGGCGACGGCCTCGGCAAAGCGCATTTCATGGGTCACGATGGCCATGGTCATGCCATCGGCTGCAAGGTCCAGCACGACGTTGAGCACCTCGCTTACCATTTCCGGGTCGAGCGCGGCGGTGATTTCGTCAAGCAGCAGCATTTCCGGGTGCATCAGCATGGCGCGCACCAGCGCCACGCGCTGCTTCTGCCCGCCGGAGAGTGTGCGCGGCAGCGCGTTTTCCTTGCCCGTCAGGCCTACGCGGCTCAGCATGGCGCGCGCTTCGTCCATTACGTGCTCGCGCGGCCTTTTCAGCGCCTTCGTAGGGCCCAGCAGCAGGTTGTCCATCACCGTCATGTGGGGGAACAGGTCGTAGCTCTGGAACACCATGCCGATGCGCTGGCGGATCAGGTGCATGTCCTTCTCACGGTCGGAAATGCGCTCGCCGCGAAGGTAAATCTCGCCCGCGTCGATGCGCTCAAGCCCGTTGATGCACCGAAGCAGCGTGCTTTTCCCGCACCCGCTCGGGCCGACGATCACAACCACCCTGCCCTCGTCCACGCGCATGGAGACGCCCTTTAAAACGTCCGTGCCGTCGAAGGCT
>CAMOIA010000062.1 GCA_946615785.1 uncultured Clostridia bacterium | reverse complement strand
CGCCTATGATTTTCTCGCCGGGGACGGAACCCCCATCGGCTCCGTCGAATTGTACGAAGGCCTGCTTGTCGGCCCCGACGGCATGTACACGATTTCCCGTCCTGCCCTTCCGTAAGCTTACCAGCCCCCGCGTCCAAAGCCGCCGCGGTCGCGCTGCTGCCAGCCCTGACCGCCCTGGCCTCCCCGGCCGCCCATCATCGAATTCGGGATATACGAAACCTGCTGCCCGTTCACGATGATCGTGCCGCCGGTGTATTGCGCTGAGCCGTCATAATCGAACGTGCTGCTGCCGTTCACGATGACCGTGCCGCCGTTGACCGCGATATCCCCGTTGGAATCAATTCCGTCCGTGTCCCCGTTAGACACGGTCACCTGCAGTTCGCCGCCGTTGATTTCGACCGTCGGACGGTACGCGCTCGATTTCTGCCCCGCGTTGATGCCGTCGTCCCAGCTCTGAATCGTGATCACGCCGTCATTGATCTGCACACAGGTGCCTTCAATGCCTTCCGCGGCCCGGATCTCGAGGGTGCCCCCGTCGATCTGCACGACGCTCGTGCCGTGGATGCCGTCGTCCCCCGCGGCGATGCTGATGCTGCCGCCTGCGATGTACACATAGCCTAAGGTATCGTCGTCCGCATTTTCAGCGTGCAGACCGTCCGTACCGGCTTCCAGGGTCAGTTGACCGTCCGCAATGCGGATGGAATCATTCGCTTCGACCGCTTTTTTCACGGCCTGAATGCTCAAAACGCCGCCTGTGATCTTCACATCGTCCTTGCCGACGACGCCGTTTTCGGATGACGTGATGGCAAGATTCGCCGTACCGCCAAGAACAAGATCGCATTTGGCATAGATGGCGCCGTCTGTCTTGACGCTTCCGTCCGTTCGAAACGCGCCGGTAACCGAGAGCGTGCTGTCTGCCGACGTGGTCACAAAGACCTTATCGGCTGATTTTGCGTAAATCACAGGGAAATCGTCGTTTTCCACGTTCACTCCGTTCAGGACGATCTGAACCTTGTCGTCCTCGCCCGCTTCGATCCAGACGGTCGCATTTTGCGCCGTTCCTGAAAGCACATACACGCCGGCTTCCGTAATGTGAATGTCCTCGCCGTCGCTGAGCACACAGGCAGCTGCGTCCGTCAGATCGGCTTCCTGTTTCAGATCCCGGCTTGTAAACTGGTCGTCAAACGTGTAAATCTGCTTCCCTCCGTCGGCGAATGCGTTCATCGCCGTCAGGCAAAAAACCGCGGTGCAAAGTGCAAAGAAACGATATAATTTCTTCATCATCAAAACCTCCTGCCTTCAATCGGGCTTTCAAGGCCCATTGCAAGGATACGATAAGAACCTAAAGGCAAATTAAAACGGGACAGAGCTTTACGTTCTGCCCCTCATTTTTTCGCTCGTCACCTTCGTTCGCCTTTGCCGCCGGCCTTTGGAAACCGGCAATAAAAGCACAGCGTGTTTTCTCCCGTCATGGCCGCGTGAATGTTTCCGCCGTTTTTCTCCACGATAGCCGAAGCGATCGCAAGGCCGATGCCAAACCCGTTCTGCTTTTCCTTGCTGCGGGAATCGTCCGTACGGTAGAACCTTTGAAACAGCCGCTCGCACTGCTCATCCGTCAGGGGCTTTGCAACCCGGTTGGACACGCTGAAAACAGCTGTTCTGCCCTCCGCCCCTGTCCGCACGGTGATTTCGCCCTCCGCGGCGTATTTGACCGCGTTGTCCAGCAGGGTGGAAACAAGGCGCTCCAGGGACGCTCTGTCCCCGGTGACAAACAGCGCCTCCGCAAGACAAAGCTTCATTTCGTTTCCGCGAAACGCCGCCATATCCGAAAACGGCGCTGCCGCCTCCGACACGACGGATGACAGGTCCAGCCTTTCCATGTTCAGCGGCGCGTTTTCTTCCTCCATGCGGGAAAGGTACACGAGCTCGTCCACCAGGCGGCGCATCTGGGCCGTCTGCTTCTGCGTGCTTCGCACCCACTGGTTCTCCGGCGTTTCCATCTGCAGAAGCTCCATGTTGGTGGAAATGACCGTGAGCGGCGTTTTCAGTTCGTGGCTCGCGTTGGTAATGAACTGCTTTTGCTGTTCGATATTGCGAATGGTGGGCTCCACCGCCCTGCGGCTTGCAAGCGTGACGATGAGAAAGGCCAGCAAAATGCCGCCCAGACACGCAAAAAACGAAAGCAGAGCCAGCGTCTTGACCGCCGTCAGCTTCGTTTCGCAGTTCAGAAAAAGCGTCATCGTGCCTCCGCGCGCAAGCGTGGTTTTCCGGTAGAGGTAGTCCTGCCAGAAGCCGCTCGCATTGCCGGCAAGTAAAACCGCCTCTGCAAGCGACTTAGCAGTTTCCGCGTCGGCGTCGGCCATATTTTCAAGGTTCAGAATCTGCCTTCCCTTTTCGTCCTCGTATACCGAAAACCAGCTGGATTCGCTCACGAGGTTGCGCCCGTGCTTGGTTTTTCCAAACGGGTTTCCGGGCTTTGCGCCGCTTTCTTCATTTTCCATCAGAAAGGCTATCGTATCTTCCATTTCCCGCCGGACGCTGAAGTAGTTGGCCACGTTCACGGTTATGACCACCGCCACCATGGCCACGGTCAGCGCGACGAGCGCGATGCGGATGAACCTTCTTTGCAGCTTCCTGATCATGCTTTTTTCTCCAGAGAATAGCCTGTACCGCGGTGCATGCGGATTTCCGTTTCAGATCCGAGCTCCGAAAGCCTTTTTCGCAGCTGGGAAATGTTCACCCACACCACGTTGATCTCCGCCTCCGCGTCCCATCCCCAGATCCGGTCCATGATCTGCTGAACAGAGAAAACGATGCGCGGGTTTTCCATCAACAGCTGCATCAGCTGCAGTCCCTTTCCGGTGAGCTGCACGGCCTTTTCACCGCAGCAAAGCTCGTTCTTTCCCTTGTCAAGCGAAAGATCGGCAAACGCGACCACATCCGGCACATAGTTTTCACGCCTGCGAAGCATGGCGCGGATGCGGGCAAGCAGCTCGCTTGCGTTGAAGGGCTTGGGCAGGTAATCGTCCGCCCCGGCGTCAAGGCCGCTCACCCGGTCCTCCACCGCGTCCCTGGCCGTCAGGATCAGGCAGGGAACGGTTTTTCCGCCCCGGCGCAGGGTTCTTAACGCCTCGATTCCGTCCAGGCGCGGCATCATCCAGTCGAAAATCATACCGTCATACGCCTCCGCAAGGGCGTAATCGACAGCCTCTTCCCCGTCGAAAACCGCGTCCACCTGATAGCCTGAACGCTCAAGCAGCGTCTTCACCGCCCGGTTCAGATCCCGGTCATCTTCCGCAAGCAAAAGCCGCATGGCACTTACCTCCCCAAACCCTGCCAGCGCATCACGCTCTGGGTGATCCCGCTGGCGCAAAGGGCGCCAAGCAGCCAGCGGGAAATGGAATTGTCCACAAAATTCATCATCGGATTAAACTGGTCCAGCACCAGAAACACCGCGAACATGATCGAAAGGATCACCGTCGTGTGGCAGAGCCCGTCGTACAGTTTACTCATTCCTGTTCACCTCCGCGATCACAAGCGCGTCGCTGCTCTCCCGGCCGCCGCCGGAAGGCTGGTTGATGACTTCGTTCTGAAAGACCATAACGGAGGAATTGCCGCCGTCAAGGTTATAGGCCGCCTTGCAGCCAAGCGACGCGAACAGACTGCTCAGATCCATCAGGCTGATGCCTGCCGATTCGCCGCGTCCGTCCACGACCACCAGGCAGTAATGCCCCGGCTCATAATAGCCGACGGCGGTTCTCGGGTTCGCGGCAATGATCCGCCCGGTACTCGCAAAAGACGTGATCGCCTCGCCGTTTGCGTTCAGCAGCGCAGGGCCGAACGTCCAGGCCTGCCAGGCGCCGTCCCGGATGGCTTCCTCCAGCGAAAACGCGCTTCCGGGCATCACCCGCATGGTGCCGTCATAATACAGAACGCACACGTCGCAATCGGTCGGATTGGCCCGATAAATCACGCCGTTTCGGATCACGACCCCCTCGCTGGTATTGCCGTAATAATCCCCGTTGACCGCAAGCAGCGCGCTGTTTTTGAACGCCATGCCGAGAATGCTGTCACGGTATCCGCTGCCGTAGGTGTCTTTCGCCAGCGCGGACTGAAAGCAGGTAATGTCGCGCACATAAATATCCGCCAGGTAATAGGTGGTGCGGCCAAGCGTTTCCTCTGTCACATGGATGGAAATGTCCGGGCTCGTATACCCGTTTTCCGTCACGACAACGGTATCGGTAAACTGCTCCGGAAACTTTTCGGCGATGGGCGTCCCGTCGCTTTCCGAAACGGTTTCCGTGCCCGCGTCGTCGATGGCGCTGCCGCCCTTGCCGCCGTTTCCATTTTGCCCCCTCCCGCCCCTGGCCGTCATGGGCACATCGCTAAGGCCCGCGGCGGCGATCATATAATCGCTGTCCGGAAGTGTCAACGAGCCCTCGTTCGAATCCGACGCATAGGGATTTGCGATCACGATGCCAAGCCCCTGCTGCGCCCTTGGCAGCACATGGTGAAACAGGGCGAAAACCACCAGCGCCAGCCCCGCGCAGACAATATCGATCAAAAGGTTTCGAAACACTTTCTTTTTCATCAGAACGCACTCCTTTTCCGCGGGCCCGTCACGCCGCCCGCTTCACATGTGCATTCTGAAGCATGCGCCTAAAATGAACTTAAAGTGTTTCCCGCGTTTTCTTCCGGTCCGGCATCAAAAAAGCGGGGATCGCTCCCCGCAAAGATGCCCATCCGGGTTATTCAGCCGCCTTCGTGAAATCCGCGCCGAAATACTTGATGGAAAGCTCGGCGAGGGTGCCGTCGGCAAGAAGCTCGTCCAGCGCCTTGTTTACCGCTTCGATGAAGCGTTCATTCCCCTTGGGCGCGGGCACGACGGACTGCGTGATGGGGGTTTCCGTCCGGAAAGCCACGCGCACCTTGGCATCGGGCCTTGCATTCATGTAGCTTGAAAAAGCGGTTTCCGCGTTAATGGAAAAATCCGCGCGGCCTGCCAGGATCAGTTCAAAGGTTTCCGCGTCGCCGGTCACGGGCACGAGCACCGCGCCGTAGCCTTCTGCACGCTGTCCCCAGGTGCTGGTCGCGTTCTGGGCGGCGCGTTTGCCCTGAAGGCTGTCAAAATCCACGATGTCCTCGTTATCCGCCGCGGTCAGCACCGCCCCGTAAATGTACACATAGGGCTTGGAAAAATCGTATTTCAGCGCCCGTTCCTCGTTGACCTCCACCTCGTTGATGACGGTGTCGATCTGCCCGTTGTCAAACATGGTAAAGATCGAGGCCCAGTCGTGCACTTCGTACCTGACTTCGACGCCGAGCTTTTCGGCGATGGCCGCAGCCACTTCCACATCAAACCCGACCAGATTGAAGTCTTCGTCGTAATAGCTGTTGGGCATGTACGTGCCCTCCGTGCCGACGACCATGTAACCCCGCTCAAGGATGCGGTCGAGCAAATCTCCCTCCGCCACGGCGGAAAAGGCGGTCAGCGCCATCACAACGGCAAACAGCATCGCAGCAATTCTTTTCATTCAGGTTCCTTCCTTTCAAGGCATCATCGATTTGTTTTGAATGTTTATGATCCTCTGCAAAGACATGAAGATACGGCCTGAGCATACCACAAAAGTGGACTTTTGAAAAGAAAAAAACATTTTTCGTACTGTAAATTTATACACATCCGTCCGCTGACTGTTCCAGGGTCGGATGCCCGCCGCAAAAGCCTGAATCGCCCCCCTGATCCTGCAAACCCTTTGTCAAGCAAAATAAGTTTTACAATTCTGTGACGGCGTCCGTTCGGCCTTTTCCACCGGCTTCGCGCCCTGTAAAACGAACGAACATGGCCGCGCAAACCCCTGGAAGACAAGGCGGGGCAAGGGACATTTTGCGCAGCCGGTGTCAAATTGCGTCAAAAAACAGGCGGAGTTGCAGTTTTCCACTTTATCCACCGATTTTTCCACAAAAAAGGCCGGTTTTCAAGGCACTTTTCAGGTTCTGTGGAAAACCGGACCCAAAAAAGGCGACTTTTCCACAATTCGGCCGTCTTTTTTTCCACCGTCCGCGGTCGGAAAAATGAAAAAACCATGACAAAACCGTCATGAATTGACACCCGACATTGAAAGAGGTATACTTTTTTCATTGGATACGCGTTCTTTTTCAGGGCGGCGTATGGATGGGAAGTGACGGTCGGATGATCACCTGCGTATGTATGAACCCGTGCCTTGACACAAGCGCAAGTCTCCCCTCTTTTTCCTTTACGGCCGCGAACCGCATCCATGTGAAACGGACGGATTACGGCGGAAAAGGCGTGAATACCGCCGTCGTATTAAGCCATCTGGGCGCCCGGGCCGCGCTCGTCTATCTTTCACCGACGGAGGACGCTGCCGGCCTGAAAGCGTTCCTGGAAGCGCAGGGGGTCGATCCGATCGCCGTTCCCTGCCCGGGCCGCCTGAGAACCAACCTGAAGATCCACATCGAGGACATGGCGCAGACCCTGGAAATCAACGGAGATATCACAGTGCCTGCCGATTGCCTTGAAAGCGCGAAGACCGCCGTCCAGGGGCTCCCTGGCGACTGGCTGCTTTTGAACGGCTCGCTTCCAAGCGGGGCGGACGCCTGCTTTTACCGCGACCTGATCCGCCTTGCCAAAGGACGCAAGGTCGCGCTGGACTGCGACGGCGAACCCCTCAAAAAGGCCCTGAGCGCGTCCCCGTATCTCATCAAGCCAAACCTTGAAGAATTCAAAGCGCTGACCGGCGTTCTGCCAAAGGACGTCCGAGAGGCCGCGCGCATTTCGCACGAGCTGATCGGAGAATATCGTCTCCATCTCATCTGCCTTTCGCTCGGAGCGGACGGATGCGTCCTGACCGCGCAGGACGAGGCCTGGTTTTCCCCAGCCCTCCCCGTGCCCGTGCGGGGAGAGCACGGCGCGGGCGACAGTATGCTGGCCGCGCTCTGCCATCGCCTCAGCAAAGGAGACGCGCTCCATGACGCTTTGCGCTACGCAACGGCGTGCGCATGCGCTTCCATCCAAAAAGAAGGAACCGAACTTGCGACCCGGGAGGAAACCGAGCGGCTTTTCCCCGATGCAAAAGCTGAGAAAATCCTGTAAACAGGAGGATGCATATGCTGACCAAAGCACTTGAAGAACTGAAGCAGCTCGAACTGGAACTGTTCGCGCTCGGCCACGCCATGGGAATCCTTTCCTACGACGGCGTCACCTGCGCGCCGAAGACCTCCGCCGTTCCACGGGAAAAAACCATGGGCGTGCTGAGTGAAATGGAATACCGGGTGCTGGTGAACGACCGGGTGAAGGACCTGCTCGCGGAGCTGAACGAAAACCGCGAAAGCCTGAACGACATCCAGAAAAAGGAAGTCTCGGAGCTTTCGGACAGGCTTCGCAGAACCACCTGCATCCCGGCAAAGGAATACGCGGCCTACGCGTCCCTTGTGACCAAAGCAAGCGACGTATGGCACGAAAGCAAAAAGAACAGCGATTTCGCCTCCTTCCTCCCCTATCTTGAAAAGATCGTCGAGACCAATATCCGTTTTGCCGCCTATCGCGCGCCGGATAAGGACCCTTATGACGCGGTCCTGGACGAATACGAAAAGGGCGCCTGCAAAAAGGATCTGGACCTTTTCTTCAGCCGCCTGCAAAAAGAGCTGACCCCGCTCGTCCTTGCCATCGGCAAATGTCCGGCGCCCAAAGACATTGAAGGCGTATTCCCCATCGAAAAGCAGCGCGTGTTCAGCGAAAGGCTCATGCGCCTGATGGGGCTTCCGAAGGAAAGCTGCATCATCGGCGAAACGGAGCATCCGTTTACGGACGACGCCAGCAAATGGGACGTGCGCATTACCACCCATTACCACGAGGATCAGGTGCTCTCGAGTATGTATTCGGTGATCCACGAAGGCGGACACGCCCTGTATGAGCTTGGCGTCGCGGACGAGCTTCAGTTCACCTGCCTCGGCGGAGGAAGCAGCATGGGTGTCCACGAAAGCCAGAGCCGGTTTTATGAAAACATCATCGGCAGGTCCCGCGCGTTCGTGCACATGATCTACCCCGTCATGCGGGAATGCTTTCCTGCGGAAATGACGCCCTATTCGGAAGAGGATCTCTACCGGGCGGTCAACAGAGCCATGCCGAGCCTTATTCGCACGGAAGCGGACGAGCT
>CAMOIA010000061.1 GCA_946615785.1 uncultured Clostridia bacterium | reverse complement strand
GCATGGAGCCGGCCGGCAGGCGCTTTGCCTCCATCGGCTTCGACGGCCTCATCAAGTGCATCTTTTCCGGCTTTGAATGCCGCCTGTGCGCGGGGGTGGACGTGCCGACCCACGAAATCAGGCTGCACCCGTATCTGTTCCCGGTGGGCCTCGGCGGCCTGCCCACCTTCTCCGAAGGCGGACACCCGGAGCGCGACGCGCTTTTGTACTGGCGCAACGCAAGACGGGCGCTGCTTCGGCAGACGGTCGACCGGATCGGCCTTGGCGGGTATCTGCACCTGACGGAAGGCTATCCAGAGTTCGTCGAGACCATCACGGACATCGCCGATTCGTTCCGCCGCATCAAGGCGCTGCACCAGGCAGGTGCGCCCCAGACGCTGCCGATTACCGTGGCCGTGCTGCACACCTGGGGCAAGCTCCGCTCCTGGACGCTTTCCGGGCATTTCCATGAAACCGATATGCACCCGCTCATCCATATCAACGAAGCGCTCTCCGGCCTGCCGGTGAACGTGAAGTTTTTAAGCTTTGAAGACGCCAAAGCCGGCGCGCTTTCGGACGTGGACGCGGTGATCAGCGCGGGCCGCGCGGGCGACGCCTGGAGCGGGGGAGACGCGTGGAAGGACGAAAAGCTGGTGGAGGCCGTTACCGCGTTTGTACACCGCGGCGGCACGCTGATCGGCGTATCGGAGCCGACGGCTGTGGAAGGCTATCACACCTTTTTCCGCCTGGCCAACGTCCTCGGCGTGGATCTTGACACCGGCGCGCGCGTCTGCCACGGCCGCTGGGAAGCTGCGGAGGAACCTGCGCCCTTTGCCGTCCGCAGGGAAGCCCTGGGACACAAGGAACATCTGTACCTGACAGACGGGCAGGCGAAGGTGCTCGCCATGGAAAACGGCGTGCCCCAGATGACGCTGCACCCGTTCGGGAAGGGACTTGGCGTGTACATGAGCGGCTTTTCCTTCAGCCCCGAAAACGCGAGGATGCTGCTGGACATCCTTCTGTATGCCTGCGGGCAAAACGGAAAAACGCCCTACCTTGCAGGCGACGCGCGGGTGGAGGCGGCCTGGTATCCGGCATCGCGCGTGCTGGTGGCTGTGAACAACGCGAGCGAAACCGTGGAAACCGAAATCACCCTTCCTGAGGGCAGCCTGCGCCTTTGCCTTGCGCCCATGGAAACGAAAGAAATTTCCCTGTAACGGGAAGAAACATGCTTACGGCCGTCCGGACAAGAACCAATTCCGGGCGGCCAAGCTGCTTTCAGGCGGAACCGCCGTCAGACGACAGATGTACAGAAATTGCGAATCCTGATCAGAAAGGTATGCAAATCATGCGCTATGCACTGGATCTGAAAGGCTTTCAGCCTTCACCCGTCTTTCCGCTGGGGGAAGACTTTTCCGGGGTCAGCCCTTTGGGGGAGCGGCTTTCCTTCAACAGCTTTTATATGGAGAAAAACGGTCTGCCGTTTTTCCCGGTTTCCGGTGAAATCCATTACAGCCGCATGGACGAAAGGCGCTGGGAGGACGAGCTGATCAAAATGCGCATGGGCGGCATCAACACGGTGTCCACCTACGTTTTCTGGAATCACATCGAGGAAGAAGAGGGCGTGTTCGATTTTACCGGCCGCCGCGATCTGCGCCGATTTGTGCAGCTGTGCAAAAAGCACGGTTTGTATGTCATCCTTCGCATCGGGCCTTTTGACCATGGCGAGGCGCGCAACGGCGGCCTGCCCGACTGGCTGTACGGAAAGCCTTTTGAGGTACGCACCACGCACCCGGAATTCCTGGGCTGCGTGCGCAGGCTGTATGCCCGGATCGGGCAGCAGGTACGGGGGCTTTGCTATCGGGACGGCGGCCCCGTCATCGGCGTGCAGCTTGACAACGAGTATATGCATGCCGGGGCCGTGTGGGAGATGACCACCGGCATATCAAACGAATGGATTTTCGCGGGGAACGAGGGCGAACGCTATATCCTGGCGCTGCGGGATCTGGCGCTTGAAAGCGGCCTGGCCCCGGTGTTCTTCACCGGCACCGCCTGGGGCGGCGCGGCGTATTCGCAAAGGGTGCTTCCCCTGTGGGGCGGATACGCCTACCGGCCCTGGATCTTCTATTCGCACAAGGGCGAGCATCCGGCCACCGAAGAATACCTGTATGAGGATTATCATCACAACGGGAAAACCTGTGCGGACGATTTCGCGCCGGCCTATGCCCCTGAGGACCGCCCCTATGCCTGCTGCGAAATGGGCGGCGGCATGATGTGCTGCTATTATTACCGCTTTGTGTATCCGTATAAAAGCGTGGACGCCCTGGCCAATATCAAACTGGGCTCCGGCTGCAATTTTCTGGGGTATTATATGTTCCACGGCGGCACCAATCCGCTGGGCAAAAACGGCGCGTATCTGAACGAATCCCAGGTGCCGAAGATCAGCTACGATTATCAGGCGGCGCTGGGAGAATTCGGGCAGATCCGGGAGAGCTACAGCCGGCTGAAGGCCATCCATTATTTTACCCGCTTCTTTGGGCCCCGCGTCGCGCCCATGGAGACCGTGCTGCCGCATGGCACGCCGCAGATGGATCCGGAAGACCTCACGACCCTGCGCTTTGCCGTGCGCACGGACGGGGAGAGCGGCTTTCTGTTTCTGAACAATTTTCAGGATCACCGGACGATGCCTGCAAAAAAGAACGAGCAGGTGACGATAGAAACGGCGAAGGAGACCTATTCGTTCGACGTTTCCATGGCCCCGGATGAAAACGCCGTCCTGCCCTTCCATTTTGATCTGGACGGCATCCTTCTCTGTCAGGCAGGCGCCCAGCCGGTGCTGCGGACGGTCGTCGCGGGCCGCGTGACCTATGTGTTCATGATACCGGACGGCATGGACGGCGCCTTCCGCTTTGAAAAAGGGGCAGAGATCAAAGGCAGCAGGTCTTTCTTTACGGTGGAAAAAGGGAATCTTGCGGTGGATGTGCTGGTTCTGAGCCGGGAGGAAGCGAACCGGCTGTTCCTTCTCAAGGACGGAAGCCTTGTGATGACGGACGCCGCACTTTTAGAGGACGAAAACGGCGCTTTGCGCCTTGAAACCGTGCGGGCGAAAAACATTCTGCGCTGCTTCCCGTCAGGCAGGCTGCAGGGCAAGGCCCGGCGGCTTTTGGACGAGGGCCCCTTCGGCGTTTACGAAGCCGAAACGGAAGAAAAAAGGATCGATGCCGTCTGCGAATCCTCCGCGCCCTGCCGCTATGTGCTGAAGGTGCCAAAGAACGCCCTTGAAGGCTTGAAGGACGCGCGTCTGCAAATCGATTACCGGGGCGATATCGGCATGCTGTTTTTGAACGGCCAGCTGATCAGCGATCACTTTTGCAACGGCGATACCTGGGAAGTGGGCCTGAAGGAACAGGCGGATAAGCTGCCGGGCTTGATGGTGCTCAAAATTGCGCCGCTCCGCGAGGGCGCCAGCGTGAAGGCGGAATCGGCCATGGCGGCGAGAAACGAGGAAGTAAAAGCCGTGACCGCGGAACTCAAAAGCATCCGCGTGCAGCCTGTGTATGAAATCGGGCTGTGATTCCGGCTTTTCCGATGGATATCAGCTTCCAAATCCAGTCAATTTGTCTGAACAGGAGACGGCTTATGAAAAAGACATTGGTTTACGAGCAGCGTCTTTCCATCCCCACCTACAGAGCGGGCGACATGGAAAAGAATCCGCTTTTCATCGAAAAACGCGCCTACCAGGGCTCTACCGGGAAGGTGTATCCCGTGCCGATCTGCGAAAAGATCAGCGATCGGAAGGAAAACGTAGAATACAAGGCCGTCATCCTGGAGAACGATTATCTGTACGTGATGATCCTGCCGGAACTGGGCGGGCGCATTCAGCGGGCGCTGGACAAGACCAACAACTATGATTTCGTGTACTATAACCGCGTGATCAAACCCGCCCTGGTGGGGCTGGCCGGGCCCTGGATCTCCGGCGGCATTGAGTTCAACTGGCCGCAGCACCATCGCCCCTCCACCTTTATGCCGGTGGATTATACCTTTTTTGAAACCCCGGACGGCTCTGCCACCGTCGTGATCGGCGAAACCGACCGCATCCACGGCACCAAAGCCAACGCCATCATGACGCTCTACCCGGATAAAGCCTATATCGAAATCAAAGGCAGGCTCTTTAACCCGACCGATTTTCCGCAGACCTTCCTCTGGTGGGCAAACCCGGCGGTCAGCGTCAACGACCATACCTATTCCGTGTTTCCGCCGGACGTGAATGCCGTGATGGACCACGGCAAGCGCGCCGTATCCACTTTTCCCATCGCGACCGGCGAATACTACAAGGCCGATTACTCCGCCGGCGTGGACATTTCCCGCTACCGGAACATCCGGGTGCCCACTTCCTACATGGCGGCGCATTCCGATTTTGACTTTGTCGGCAATTTTGACGAGAGCCGGGACGCGGGTCTTTTGCACGTGGCCGATCATCACGTGAGCCCGGGCAAGAAGCAGTGGACATGGGGCTGCGGTGACTTTGGCAGAATGTGGGACAAAAACCTGACCGACGAAGACGGCCCCTATATCGAGCTGATGACGGGCGTATACTGTGACAATCAGCCAGACTTTAGCTGGCTGAAGCCCCAGGAGGAAAAGACCTTCGTTCAGTATTTCATGCCATACAAGACCGTGGGAAGGGTCTTAAATGCCACAAAGGACGTGGCCCTGGGCCTGGATTTCCTGGATGAAAAAGGCACGGCGATTCTGCCCGATCCCTTTGAAAGCGGCAGAAAGGCCAACGAAGACGTCGAAAAGCGGGCGGCAAAAGCGCGACTGAAGGTGTACGCGACCGGAGAAGACAAAAACGCCAGCATCGTCCTTTGGGCAGAGGAGAGGGAAATCTACCGCAGAACCGCTGACCTGAGCCCCGCGCAGGCCTTTGTGGACACGCTTGAAGGGGTGCGTGATTTTCGTGTGGCGGTGTATGACGCGGGCGGCAATTCGCTTTGTGAATACACCGAGTACGAAAAGGAAAACCGGCCCATTCCGGAGCCGGCCACCGCGCTTGGAAAGCCTTCCGAAATCCGGTCGCTTGAGGAACTGTACCTGGCGGGGCAGCATCTTGAGCAGTACCGGCACGCCACCTTCCTGCCCAAGGATTACTATCTGGAAGGCCTGCGCAGGGATCCGACGGATATCCGGCTGAACAACGCTTACGGATTGCTTCTTTTGCGAAGCGGGCAGATCGAAGAAAGCGTGCCGTATTTCCGGGAAGCCATCAGAAAGCAGACCTTCAGAAACCCCAATCCCTATGCGGGGGAGGCGTATTTTAACCTGGGCCTTGCGCTGGAATGGCTTGAAAAACTGCCGGAGGCCTTCGACGCGTTCTTCAAAGCCACCTGGAGCGCCGAAACGGCGGGGCCGTCTTTCTTCCATCTGGCCTGCATCTGTGCAAGGCAGGGCCGCCTGGCGCAGGCGCTGCAGTTTGCGGAGGAAAGCCTGCTTCGCGGATGGCACAATATGCAAACCCGCTCTCTGAAGGCCTCCATCCTTGCGCACCTGGAACCTGAGGGCGCGGAATACCGGCGTTTCCTTGCGGAAAGCCTTGCCGTCGATCCACTGTACCTTTCCCTCACGTGGCGGAGCGGGGACAGCGAAGCCTTTGTCAAGGCTACCGGCGGGCGCATGGAGGAATATCTGAACGTCGCGTATGAATACATGCGCTTTGGTTTCTGGCAGGACGCGGCGGATGCGCTGGAGGCCTGTGCGTTTGAAAGCCCTATGAAGCATTATGCCCTGGCCTTCGCCGAAGGAAAGCTGGGCAGGGCGGACGCTGCCCTTTCTGAGGCCCAAAAGGCTGAAAAGCTTTCTACAGATCTTTGCTTTCCAAACAGGATTCTGGAAAAACAGATCCTGGAGTATGCCGTCTCCATTCTGCCCGCGGCCCCCAAAGCGCATTATTACCTTGGCGAACTCCTGTATGACAGGAGGCAGTATGACAGGGCCATCGGCAACTGGCAGGCGGCGGTCGCACAGATGCCCAGGCTGGCGCCGGCGCACCGCGCTTTGTCCATCGCCTGTTACAATCATGGCGATCGGAGCCTTGCGGCCGGTGAAATTGCCGAGGCCTGCCGTCTGGAGCCGGATAACAGCCGCTTTTTGCTGGAGCAGGATCAGCTGCTCAGGCGTCTTGACCGGCCTGTGCGGGAACGGCTGGCCGTTCTGGAAGCGCACAGGGACATCCTTGCGGACCGTTACGCGCTGATGCTTGCCTATGTGACGCTGCTCAATCAGGACGGGCAATATGAAAAGGCGCTGGATCTTCTGACGCATTATACCTTCCACGTCTGGGAGGGCGGGGAAGGCAAGGTGGCGGACGAATATAAGACCGCCCTGTTTGCCCTGGCGGAAAAGGCCCTTGCGGCTTGCCGGACGGAGGACGCTATCGCGTACGCCAGGCGCACGCTGGTCTATCCCGTCAACCTTGGCGAGGGTAAGCTGGACAACGTGCCGGACAACCGGGCTTATTACGTGATGGGCTGCGCTTACAGGCTGCAGGGCGACGAGACCCGGGCAAGGGAATGCTTCCAAAAGGCTGCCGCAGGTTCGCAGGTGCCGGAACCTGTCCGGTATTACAACGACCAGCCTTCGGATTACATTTATTATCAGGGCCTTGCTTATGCGGCCCTTGGCGACAGGGTGAACGCGAAAAAGAGCTTTCATCAGCTGATCATCTTTGGCGAGAGGCATCTTTTTGACAAGGTGGGGTACGATTTCTTCGCCGTTTCCATGCCGGAGCTGGAGGTCTATGAGGACGATATCCAAAGGCGCAGCGACGATTACTGCCGCCGCATGGCGGCGCTTGGCCGCAAAGGCCTGACGGAAATCGGCGCCGATTCGAACTGACGGGGCCGCTCAGCAAAGGGCCTTTGGAAGCAGAGCCTGCTTTCGATTGCGGAAAGGTTGCTCAGGAGGAAGACGATGACGGATTATCAGCAGCGATGGAGCGAGGCGAGGGACCGTCTGGCTGCAGCGCTTTCGCAGGCGGGGTATCCCGCGGAGCTTGCGCCGATGATGGCAAAACAGTTAAGAAGCCCCCGGGCGATCGACCGAATGACATCCTATGTGAGCCATGGCTACGCCCGGAATCTGGAAATGCTGGCGGACGAGATGCTTTCCATCTGCCAGGATGCGGATGCCTGGCGTGAAAAGAAGGAAAGCGAAGAGGCGCAGGCGAGGTACAATGCCTATCTGTATCATCGGAAGCTGGAAGACGACGAAACGTAAACAGCGCAAAGGAAGAGGAGGGAAGCATGCAGACGGCGGACTTTATCATTCGCGGCGGCACCGTCGTGGACGGCACGGGCCGCCCGGCGTACCGGGGCGACGTTGCGGTGAAGGACGGGAAAATCGCAGCCATAGGCGATCTTTCTTCGCTGAAAGCGAAGCGGGAGTGCCTGGCGGACGGGCTGATCGTCGCGCCGGGCTTTATCGATGCCCACGCGCATTCAGACACGGCGTTCGTCCGGGACGGCAGCGGCGCGTCAAAGCTTTTCCAGGGCATCACGACGGAGATTTCCGGAAACTGCGGGGACAGTCCCTTTCCCGCTTCTTTGGATAACCGCGACCCGTGGCAGTTTGCCTCCTTTGCGGACTTTCTGGAGGCCTTTTCCGCCCGCGGCTGCCGTATGGCGGTGAACCAGGCGATGCTGGTCGGTCACGGAACGCTGCGGAAGGCCGTGATCGGCAGCGGAAGCAATGCCGCCTCTGCTTCGGAAATGGCGCAGATGAAGCGTCTTTTGCAAAGGGACCTGCAGGACGGCGCCTTCGGCCTTTCCCTGGGGCTGGAATACGCGCCGGGCTGCTTTGCCGACCAGCAGGAGCTGAACGAGCTTGGCAAAACGGTGGCGGAGGCGGGCGGCATCGTGACCTGCCATATGCGCAGCGAGGGGAAGGAAATTTTCAGCGCCCTTGCGGAGCTGAAGGAGATCGGCCGTGTTTCCGGAGCGCACGTGCACGCCTCCCACCTGAAGCTGGACAACGCCGCGGTGCACGGCCGGGCTGCGCAGGTCTGGGCGGAGATCGAAAAGGCCAACCGGGAGGGCGTCAGGTTCACGGCGGATCTGTATCCCTACACGGCCTCCTCCACGACGCTCAGCATTCGCTGCCCCCGGCGGAGCATGGACGGCGGCCGGGAAGCGCTGCTTCGAAATCTGCAGGGCCCGGGGCG
>CAMOIA010000060.1 GCA_946615785.1 uncultured Clostridia bacterium | reverse complement strand
CATGCGGTTGGAAAACAGCGCAAGGGCAATGGCCGCGCAGGTTTCGGCATAGGCGGTGTCGTTCGGCAATTCGTAATCCGTCATGAAGGCTTCGCCGTGCACCGTCGCGCCAAGGCCGCCCGTCACGTACATTTTGCGGTTCACGGCGCTGTCCCAGAGGCGCTCGCAGGCTTCAAGCAGGGAAGCGTCCCCGGTTTCGGCGGCGACGGCGGCCATGCCGGCGTACAGGTACAGGGCGCGCACGGAATGCCCGACCGCGTCCCGCTGCTGACGCACCGGCATGTGCGCCTGGTGATAGGGGAGATTCAGCGAGGCGGGACGCCCAGTCCAGTGGTTCACGTGCCCGCGCTTTTCCCATTCCTCACGGAAGAAATTCGGTTCGGTTCCCCGCTGGTCGATGAAATACCGGCTGAGGGTCAGATACTCCGGCTTTCCGGTTTCCAGATACAGCCGATAGAGCGCGAGCTCCGCCTCCGGATGCCCGGGATAGCCGTGCAGCTTGCCGTTTTCCGGGCCGATTACGGTCATGATATGGTCAGCCTCGCGGCACATGATCTCCAGAAACGCCGTTTTTCCGGTCGCCTGGTGATACGCCACCGCGCCTTCCGCCAGGTGCCCGAAGCAGTAGAGCTCGTGGCAGTCCACCAGGTTGGTCCACCGCTTGCCCGGCTCTTTCAGGGTGAAATAGGTGTTCAGGTAGCCGTCCTTCGCCTGCGCTTTGCCGATGATGGAAACGATTTCGTCGATTTCCTTTTCGAGCGCCTCGTCCTTTTTCAGGATCAGGCTGTAGGAAGCCGCTTCGATCCATTTGCCGACGTCGCTGTCCTGGAAGACCATGCCGTGAAAGGAGCCCTTGGAGAGGCCTGCCGCAATGCGGAAATTCTCGATGGCATGGCTCGGCTCCGTGTCCGCCGCTTCGTCCTTCAGGATGGAAAGCTGCAGAGGAATCATTTTGTCCATGACGCCCCGGATTTTTTCGCTCAGGAATCCGTCGCCGAGGGTGTACTTCATAGGTTTCACCTCATAAAAGCGCCGTCCGCGCAGCGTTTTGCGCGAACGGCGTAATGTGCCAAAGGATCAGCGCTTCACTCGCGCGCCGGCGCCGCCCATGATGGCTTCCACCTCGCTCTTGCGGGCCATGGTGGTGTCGCCGGGGGTGGTCATGGCCAGCGCACCGTGCGCCGCGCCGTAATTGACGGCCTTTTCCGGGTCGCCGGTCGCCATGAGGCCGTAAACCAGGCCGCTGGCAAAGGAGTCGCCGCCGCCGACACGGTCCATGATTTCCAGTCCGTCATAGGCCTTGGAAAGGTAGATTTCGCCGTCCGCCCAGCAAAGGGCCTTCCAGTCGTTCACGGTGGCGGTCTTCACGGTGCGGAGCGTCGTGGCGACCACCTTGAAGTTCGGATATTCCTTCGCGGCGGTGTTGATCATTTTCTTGTAGCCTTCGATGTTCAGTTCCTTCAGGTTCGCGTCGTTGCCCTCGATCTGGAAGCCGAGGCAGGCGGTGAAGTCTTCCTCGTTGCCGATCATCACGTCCACGTATTTGGCGATCTCGCGGTTCACTTCCTGCGCTTTCTGCTGGCCGCCGATGGCGCTCCACATGGAGGGACGGTAGTTCAGGTCGTAGGAAACCACGGTGCCGTATTTCTTGGCGGTCTTGATGGCGGCCACAACGGTTTCGCTGGCTTCTTCGCTCAGCGCGGCGTAAATGCCGCCGGTGTGCAGCCAGCGAACGCCCAGCGTGCCGAAGACGTAGTCAAAATCAAAATCTTCGGGCCTGCACTTGGAAATGGCAGTATTCGCCCGGTCGCTGCAGCCGACCGCGCCGCGGATGCCAAAGCCGCGCTCGGTGAAATTGAGGCCGTTGCGGCAGACGCGGCCGATGCCGTCCGTCTTCATCCACTTGATCAGGCTCGTGTCCACGCCGCCCTGCATGATGAAGTCTTCCATCAGGTAGCCGACTTCGTTTTCAGCAAAGGCGGTCAGAACGGCGGTGCGCAGGCCGAAGCACTTGCGCAGGCCGCGGATCACGTTGTATTCTCCGCCGCCTTCCCACGCGCGGAAGGAACGGGCGGTACGGATGCGGCCCTCGCCGGGATCAAGGCGCAGCATGACCTCGCCAAGGCTGACGGCGTCATATTTGCAGGATTCGGGGCTCTTGAGTTTCAGATCCATGTCAATCAATCCTCCTGATCATTTATATTCCCATTATAAGCGCATTTTCACAAATTGCAATTGCAATCAGCCTCTGCCGGCTGCAAGTTTGCGGCGGTAGTCCTCCTTGAGCCTTTCCAGCTTCGCCTGGTCGTCCCGGCGCTGCCTGGCGGCGCTGTCCTGGATCTTTTTCGTTTCGTCGATGCCGTTTACGATGGTGCGCCAGGTGGTTTCAAGCGTTTCGGCCTTGATGGAGCTGCCGCTTGCCAGGCGGGAGGCGATGTGGCTGGCTTCCACGGTGTTCTTTGCGTTTCTCACGAGCATTTCGTTCGTGCGCTGGTCAAGGGCAGAGATGGCGTCGGCCTGGATTTTCTGGCGCTTGAGCATGATGGCCTGCGCCAGCGCCTGCTTGAACACGGGCAGGGTGATGATGAAGGCGCTGTTGATTTTCCGGACCAGGTTCATGTTGCTGAACTGCATGGTGCGGATCATGGGAATGGATTGCAGGGCGACCATTTCCGCCGTGCGCAGGTCCTGCACGCGCTGGGCGAGCATATCCCGGGCCTGGCGAAGAGTCTGGAGCTCAAAATTGATGGTCTGGTCGCCGCTTGCCGCCAGATCGTCCGTGCGCTGCTGCAGGTAGGCCTCGATTTCCTTAACGCCCTGTTCCCCCGCCACGATGTATTTTACAAGCTCGCGGTAATAGCCCACGTTGGCGTCGAAGATGCCGTTCAGGTATTCGTTGCTTTTGCCGATTTCCTGTTCGTACTGGCGGAGCTGAACGTAGATTTTGTCCACCTCGTCGCCCATGGTCTGGTATTTATCGATGATTTTTTCGAGCTGCTTGCGCAGATTGCCGAACAGCTTTCCGAAAAGGCCGCTGTCGTCCCGGATTTCGCGGATGTCGAATTTTTCCATGATCCGGGAAAGGGTCACGAGCATCTCGGACGATTCGTCCAGCTGCGATACGTTGATGGAGCGGAGCACGGCGTCGGAGACGCGCGAAATCTCCTCGGCGGATTTGGCGCCGAAGGTGACGATGGTGTTCAGGTCGTTCACGTCGATGGCTGCGGTCAGCTCCTCGATTTCCGGGGAGGAGAGCAGCGCGCTTTCCACCTGCTTGCGATCCTCCTGAATATCATAATCAGGCAGCTTCAGCGCGGGCACCTCCGCGCCGGGCTGTGCCTTTGGCGCCGTGCCCCCGCCAAACTGAATCCCCATAGATCAAATCCCCCTTTTCAAGAAGTCGGTCAGCCACTGCAGCCCTTTTTTGACAGGCGGCAGCGTATCAAGGTCGGGCATTTTCACCCCAAACCGGTAAGGGCCGATTTCGTGTTCCACCATGCGCCGGGACGCAAGATGCCGTTCGATGGTCTGGTAGCCCGTGGGCACAAAAAGCACCACGTCAAACCCGAGCAGGCTGAGATAGGTGAGCAATACGGCGTCTTCCAGGCTGCCCTCGCTCTCTTCGGTGTGCACGACGAGCAGCTTTGGATTGGTTTTTGTAAAGTCGTAAGCCTGAATGAGACGGGTCATTTCCTTCGGCAGGGCCAGGACCGCGGAAAGGATCAGGAATTCCGTTCCGTTCTCAAACGTGCCCCGGATCAGCCGCTGGTCGATCAATTCCTGCGCCTTGAAAAGCATATGCGCCTGCGCTTCGGTCCTGAGCGCGCCGTAGGGGTAGCGCTTGTCCGCGGCGAGCGCGTCTTTGAGAATGCGGCCGTCCTTTAAATACCGTTTGCTCAGTTCCATGTGCCGCCGCGCTTCCTGCGGGCTGATGATGCCGAGGCGGGGGAAAAAGAGGGTGTCCTTTTCCGCGCGCATCTCCCGGATCCTGTGCCAGTAAGGGTTCAGGTCGCCTTCCGGCGCGCCGTTTTCCCTGGCGAACAGCACCGGAATGCAGACGCTGCCGCCCTCTGTTGAAAAGCCCGGACGGAACCTGTTTTCCTGCTGCCAGTACATGGGCACCTCGTCCTGGGTACAGGCGAGTACCATGGCGTTCGCGGAGGCGAACTGCTGGCTGCGGTAGAGCCCGCTGCCGCTGTAGAGCAGGGTGTCCAGCTCCTGTTCCGCGTGGGATGCCACCGTGCGCATTCTCAGGGAAGCAGCGTCCATGGGGAAATCGAATTCCGGCAGGCTTTGCTCCCCCTCGATTTCAAGCAGCGTCGGGCTTTCAAAGCGGCACACCTGGCTGAGGTTCGGGGCAAAAATCACGACGTCCGCAGGCAGGCGGGAAAGGAAGGCGAGAAACAGCGCCTCCCGCTCCGTACGGCAGTGCCCCATCAGGATCAGGCAGGGCATGTCCGTTTCCCGCCACGCGGTAAAGAGCGCGGGCACATAGCGCCTGATCCAGGCGAGCAGGATGACCGTGCTTTGCAAAAGCGCCGTCAGGGCGGTTTTTTTGCTTTCTTCCATGACCGTGCTGACAAAGGCGCGCTGCATGAGCCTCGTCAGCTCCTTCGGCTGTCCCGGGGGCAGGCTGCCCGCCAGGTCGCATGCCAGATCGGCTGCTGATGCGTATTTTCCCCGCCGGCGGATGGCGGACAGCTCCTGGGCGGTCGGCATGTCGAATTCGCGGTTCACAGCCTCGATTCTGCGGCCGGTTTCCCTGAGACGCTGGGAGAAAAGGTACAGGTCGTTCGCATAGGTCAGCTTGTCGCGGACACCCTTCATGCGGATGAGGACCGTGTTGTAGCCGTCCTGGTTTTCACCCCGCTTCATCGGCGGGATCAGCACCGCGTCCAGGGACGCTTCCTTCATCCAGACGTTTGGACGAACCTCTCTTGCGGGGGCTTCAAAACGGCTGAGCGGATCAAACGGAGCGGGCGGTGAAGAGGAATGCGAACCCTTTCCGATGACGGGTTTGGGCGGGATAGCGCCGCCCTGCTGCGATCCTTTGCAGATTACAGGCTTGGGAGGGATGTTTTCACCCTGCCGGGTTTCTTTTCCGATGACGGGCTTTGGGGCTCCGGTACTTTGCGGTGTGTCTTTTCCGATGACGGGTTTAGGCGGAACGCCGCCGCCCTGCTGCGATCCTTTGCCGATCACGGGCTTTGGGGGAACGCCTTCACCCCGCCGGGTTTCCTTTCCGATGACGGGTTTCGGGGCTCCGGTGCTTTGCGGTGAGTTTTTTCCGATCACAGGTCTGGGCGGGATACCGCCGCCCTGCTGCGATCTTTTGCCGATCACGGGCGGCGGGGGAGAGGCGGGGTTGACAGCGTCCGGAGGCGCTGCTTTCCGGCGCCGGAGTTCCTTCAGGCTGTATTCTTTGGGGAACGGGACCAGCCCCGGCAGGGTACAGGGATCTGACCACCTGGAGGCGGGATCGGCGGCAAGGTAGGCCGCCTCGCCGTCCAGTTCCAGAAGCAGCACGTCCGCGCCCAGTTCGTTCAGGAAGTGCAGCATCAGGATGGCGTGGGCGGAAATGGAGGATGACTGGCACAGAATGAGCGGCAGCGGGTTCCTGCCAAGGCGGGGCAGAAGACCCCGAAACCGGTAGTAGAGCCAGCACATCATTTTCACATGCAGACTGGCGACGGCGCCGATCGGCTTTCCGGAAGCGGTTTCTTCGCGGTACAGGCGGGCCATACCCGTCGCCATCTCGCGGCAAAGCGTGCCCGGAAGGGTCGGAAGCCAGGCTTTCAGGGCGTTTTCAACAGCGCTTTCTTCGGCGGAAAAGGCGCTTTTCACGCGTTCGTTGTAATAAGCGAGCTCCTGCGGCTTCGGGTTTGGAAGGCCGTTTTCCAGGATGATGCCGCTTGAACGGGCGGCTTCATGGCAGCGCCAAAGCTGCTCCTCGGCTTCCTGCGACCAGCCGTGGAGCCTGAGAAAGCATACGCCCGGTTTTTCCCTTGCCTCAAGCGGCGTCAGCAGCTGGGAAGGCGCCGCCGCCTGTACGCGTTCAAACATGTCCGAACCCCGTTTCCGTGCTCATCTTCTGTAATGTGCCTGCGTCATGTGCCAGCGGTTCATCAGAAAACCGAGCGCGCTTCCGACAACGCCGCCCGCGATGTGCGCGAGCTGGGAAATGTTATCCTGAGCCGTCACGCCGCTCCAGATCTCGCGGCCGATGTATAAAACGGCCACCAGAATAAAGGTGAGCGGGATGGCGCCTTCCTCGAAGCTTGTGATGGAGGAGAGCAGGATAAAGGCAAAGACGATGCCGCTCGCGCCGAGAAGCGCTGTGCCCGGCAGGAAAATCATGGCGATGACGCCGGTGACAAAGGCTGTGATGACCATGATGGCGATCACGTTGGAGGTGCCGTATTTCTCCTCGATCATGGGCCCAAGGATCAGAAGGAACATCATATTGTTCAGAAGGTGTTCCCAGCCGCCGTGCCCGAACACATGCCCGAAAAGGCGCAGGTAGGTGAGCGGATCCAGAAGGGACGCGCGGTAGACGCTGAACAGAAGGCGGTTGCTGCCGCCGCCGGTGAGAAGGCTGATCAGCTGCACGAGCACGCAGGCGATGACAAAGGTGAGCACCGCCGGTGCGTTAAAGCTGATGCGGAACGGATGTTTCCGTTTGATAGATGCCATAATGCCTCCCTGCAGGAGATGAAAGAAAACGCGGCGCTGCCGATGCGCGCAGCGCCGCGAAGGAAACGGTTTACACGTTTACGCCGTACGCCTTGCAAAGGGCGTAGAGGCCGCCCTGGTAGCCGGCGCCGACGGCGTTGAATTTCCAGGCCGAGCCGGAGCGGTACAGTTCGCACACCACCAGCGCGGTTTCAATGGAGAAATCCTCGCGCAGGTCATAGCGCAGTTCTTCGGAACCGACGGTGTCGGTGTCGGAGAAGCGGCGGGCGACGCGGACATAGGCGTTGGAAACCTGGCCGAAGTTCTGGCCGCGCTCTTCCGCTTCATAGATGGTGACGGTGATGGCGATGCGGTCCACGTCGTCGGGCACCTTGGAAAAATCGATGAACAGCGTTTCGTCGTCGCCGCCGGAATTGCCGCTCAGGCTGTCGCCGGTGTGAACCACGCAGTCGTTCTGCGCTTTCAGGTTGCCGTAGAACACGAAGTCTTCATCCTTGCGTACCCGGCCGTTGGCGCCGAGCAGGAAGGCGGAGGCGTCCAGATCGAAATCGGCGCGTCCCGTGTAGCGGTCGGTGTTCCAGCCGAGGCCGATCAGGGCCATTTTCATTCCTTTGTCCAGGCTGATTTTCTGTCCTTTGGTAAGATTGACTGCCATGATGCTGCTCCTTTCTTGTGCCGGGGGAATGCCCCTCAGCGGTAGAGATTGATGAGGGCGTCCAGACGGCTCGCGTTTTCGACGCCGCGCCCGATCGCCGTGAATTCCCAGGTGCTGCCGCACCGCTCCAGTTCGCCCACCACAAGGCCGGTCATGCCGCTGAAATTGTCCGTCAGGTTGTAGCGGCAGATGTCGCGGTTCGACCTCACGTCCACAAGGTGGATGAAAGCGTTTTTGATCATGCCGAAGTGCTGGTGGCGCACGTTCGCGTCATAGATGTTCACAACGAAAACAAGCTTTGCGACATTTGCCGGAATGCGGCTCAGGTTGATGTTGATCTGTTCGTCGTCGCCTTCGCCGCTGCCGGTCAGGTTGTCGCCCGCGTGGATGATGGCGTCCGAGACATGGCGAAGGTTTCCGTAGTAAACGCAGCAGTCGCGGATGCTGCCGCCCACGATGCGCCCGTCGGATCCGCAGAGGATCACGGAGGCATCACAGTCGATGTCTGCGGGTTTGATGCCCAGGAACGCTTTCAGTCCCGTGGCGCGCTGCGCCTCGTCCCAGCCGAGCCCGACCCGGACCAGGTTCAGGCCGGCGCTGGATTCCTTGACCAGATTGACTTTCTGTCCTTTTACCAGATTGACCATGGTGCCTCCTTATCTGTATTGTCGTAAAGTAAGGTTCAGTTTGCCTGCTTTTTGCCGTTGATCACTTTTGCGACGGTGCCGACCGCGATGACAAGGATGGCGATCACCGCGCACACAAGCCAGGTCGTTGCCGTCAGCGGCCGCACGCTCAGCACGTCGCCGCCGATTTCGACGAAGATGAACTGGGCCAGGAAGATGATGCTCATCACGATGAG
>CAMOIA010000059.1 GCA_946615785.1 uncultured Clostridia bacterium | reverse complement strand
AAGATCAGGAAACCGCTGGTGAACTTCCTGTGTCTTGCTCAGCAGATCGGCAATCACATAATCCACCAGGTCGAGTCCCTTCTGGTTGGTCAGACGGCCGATCATGCCGATGATCGGCGTGCCGGCGTTGACGTCCAGCCCGAGCTCCTCCTGCAGGGCTGCTTTGCAGACCGCTTTTCCTTCAAGGCTGGCCGCGTCGTACGTCGCGGGGATGAATTTGTCTTCCTTCGGGTTCCAGTCCGCCACGTCAATGCCGTTGAGCACGCCCGTCAATTGTTCGCTGCGCGCCCTGAGCAGGCCGTCCATGCGCTCGCCGTAATAGCTGGTCTGGATTTCGTCGGCATAGCTCGGCGAAACGGTGGTGATTTCGTCGCTGTAGACAAGGCCGGCCTTGAGGTAATTGGCGCAGCCGTAGCATTCGAGCTTATCGCTGGTGTAGAGCGAATCGCCCAGCTCCATCACGTCCTGAACCTGCTTGATGCCGAAAATACCCTGGTACTGCAGGTTGTGAATGGTGAAGACGGTGCGGATGCGGCTGTAGAAAGGCAGATGCTGATACTGGATTTTCAAAAGCGCGGGGATCATGCCGGTCTGCCAGTCGTTGCAGTGCAGGATGTCCGGCTGGAAGGAGAGGACCTCAAGGGCGTTGAGGACGGCGCGGTCAAAGAAACCGAAACGCTCGTATTCGTCGCCGCCCATGCCGTAAATATAACTGCGGCCGAAATAGTATTTATTGTCCACAAAATACCAGGTCACGCCGTCCATTTCCAGCATTTCGATGCCGCAATACTGCTTGCGCCAGCCGAGGGAAACGTCAAAATGCCCCATATGGCGCATTTTCGAGGTATATTTTTCCGGAATGGAAGAATACAGGGGCAGGAAAACGCGCACGTCGTGCCCTTCCCCGGCCAGGACCGGAGCGAGCGCGCCGACAACGTCTGCCAGACCGCCGGTTTTCACAAAAGGAACGCATTCGGACGCAGCGAAGAGGATTTTCATCTTCGATCACCTCGTTATCAATGATATTCGATTTCACGCCTGTGCAAAAACTCCAAAAAGTTTCCGACAAAGACATTATAATACAATCCATTCTAAAAGGCAATTGCCAAATACGGCGGTTTGTTCATGGAAATGTTAAGAACTGCGGGGGAGCAGGGGGTTGCTTTTCCCCGCGGTATCTTTTATAATCAAAATGTATCGTTATGCGCATGCTATACGCTGCGCATAACTGCCAAAGTGAGGGGGAGGTCCTGTGAGCGAGGGGACAAGGCATCGGCTGAAAAACACTGTCAACTGGAAGCTGATGTTCATTGACGGACTGTTTTATCTTTTCACCTGCGCGGTTTTACTGATTCTGTATCCCTATACCATCGACCGGCTGCAGTTTTCGGACAGCCTTTTGAACGCCCTGGCGGGCTTTGTGTGCGTTTTCGGGGTGCGTTTCGGCCTGCGGGTCTACCGGCAGATCTGGCGGTACGCGAGCACGAAGGAATATCTGCTCCTTGTGGTTGCGGATTCGATCGCCTGCGGCTTTTTTATCGTTGCCATCCGCCTTCTGCCAAAGCACATGCAGGCCATGCGGGCCATCGCGCTGATCATGGCGAACCTGCTTGGCGCCATCAACATGCGGTTTATCTACCAGTTCATCTATCAGCACCGCAACAGCCGGAGCCGTGCGGCGCGTTTTTGTCTTGTCCTTCTCAAATACCTGACGGGCACGGATTTCAAGCCTGCCGCGGTCGAACATGACGATCACAGGATCCGCGTCGCCATCATCGGCGCCGGCAGCGTGGGTGCGATGCTCGCGCAGGAGCTGATTTCAAACCCGGCCGCGACCTATGTGCCCGTGTGCTTTGTGGACACGAGCGAACAGAAGATCGGGCGGGACGTGCACGGCATCGAAGTGCTCGGCGCCAATGCCAACCTGCGCCAAAGGCGGGTGCAGGAGGTCATTTTTGCCCTGCCGGACGTGAGCCTGGAACGGAAGAAGGAACTGTACAACATTTATAAAGGCCTTGGTTATAAGGTTAAGATCTACGATTATCCCACCATGCGCAACGAAGAGTCCGGGCAGAGGGAACTCCGCGATTTTTCGATCGAGGATCTTCTCTACCGCAAGACCGTGAGCATGATCAGCGAGGAGACGGCCGAATGGTACCGCGGCAAGAGCGTTCTGATCACCGGCGGCGGCGGTTCCATCGGTTCTGAGCTTGCAAGACAGATTGCAAAGCTCGAACCCAGCCGGCTGGTGATCCTGGATATTTACGAAAACGGCGCCTATGAAATCCAGCAGGAGCTTTTATACAAATACGGCGCGAAGCTGAATCTGAGGGTCGAAATTGCCAACGTGTGCGACCGGGGGGAGATGGAGCGCATTTTCCAGCGGCACACGCCGGACATCGTTTTGCACGCGGCGGCGCACAAGCATGTGCCCCTGATGGAGCGCAACTGCTGCGAGGCGGTCAGGAACAACGTCTTTGGCACGCTTACGACCGTCGAAGTGTGCGAAAAATACAACGTGAAGCGGTTTATCATGGTTTCAACGGACAAGGCTGTGAACCCGACGAACGTGATGGGCGCCACCAAGCGGATGTGCGAGATGATTGTGCAGAGCCGCACCGGCCGCACCACCAGCTTCAGCGCGACGCGCTTTGGCAACGTGCTCGGGTCCAACGGCAGCGTGATTCCGCTGTTCAAAAAGCAGATCGCAAACGGAGGCCCCGTCACGCTGACGGACAAACGCATCATCCGCTATTTCATGACCATTCCGGAAGCGAGCCAGCTGGTGATGACGAGCGGCGCGATGGCGAAAAACGGCGAACTGTACGTGCTGGACATGGGCAAGCCCGTCAAGATCCTCGACCTTGCGGAAAACATGATCCGCCTTTCCGGGAAAGAGCCGTATGTGGACATCGACATTATCGAAACCGGCCTCAGGCCCGGCGAGAAGCTGTATGAAGAATTGCTGATCAAAAACGAAAACGTGCGCAAGACCACGAACGACCTGATCTTCGTGGAGAAGGACCGGCCCCTTTCGATGGAAGAGATCGGGAAAAAGCTCGACGTGCTGCGCGAAGCACTCAAAACAGAAAGCAATACGAAGGTGCGGGAAGCGCTCAAACAGGTCGTACCCACCTATCATGCGCCGGAAGAAGTGAACGCCGAAGCGGAAGAGGCCGAAGAAATGAAAAAGGTGATGAAGCCGCAGCTTTCATCATGACGAGCGGAGGATGATCCCTCCGCTTTTTCATGCCGCCGCGAAGCGGAGAATCTGAGCGTGGCATGTCGCGGATGGGAAAAATCCGGGCGTATTTCAAATTGTGAACCCTGTTAAAAAGTGCTATAATGCAGCGACCGAATACAGCGGTCGAAGGGGATCAGGCTTTTGAAAAGCGAAAGCGAAGAAGGAGGAGGAAGTCTCATGTCTCAGAACACGCATCTTGTCTACAACATTGGCGACAAGCCGCCGCTGAAAAAGAACCTCGTCTACGCGCTGCAGCAATTGCTTGCCATCATGGCTGCGACCCTGCTCGTACCCATCCTGGTTGACGGAACCGGTACCTACATGAGCCAGCCGGCGGCGCTGTGCGGCGCTGGATTCGGCACGCTGTTTTATCTGTTCATGACCAGGCGGAAGAGCCCTGTGTTCCTTGGCAGTTCCTTTGCGTTTATCAGCCCCCTGGCCGCGGCGGTCGCCTTTGGGTTCCTGGGCATTTTCCTGGGCGCCGTGTTCGCGGGGCTTGTCTATATCGTGATCGCGCTCATCATCAAAAAAACCGGCTCCGCGTGGGTCAATAAGCTTCTGCCCCCGGTCGTCATCGGCCCCACGGTGGCGTTGATCGGTCTTTCCCTTTGCGGAAGCGCCGTCAACAACCTGAACAACACCGCCGCCGACCCCAACGGCTACAGCCTGGTGGCCATTCTGATCGGCGTGATCGCTTTTGTCATTACCGTCTGGGCCAGCACCAAGGGCAGCAAGGGCATGAAGCTGATCCCCTTTGTGATCGGTATCGCGGGCGCGTATGTGATCGCCCTTGTGATTACCCTGCTCTTCGGGATGGATCAAAGCAGCGTGCTGCACCTGGTCAAGACCGAAGCGTTTGACAATATGCAGCTCTTCACCTTGCCGCGCTTTACGTTCCTGGGCATGTTCGGCGCCTATCCGGAAGCTGTGAACAGCCTGAGCCATCCGGCGGCGTCCGCCTTCGCGGACGGCGTTGTACCCGAGAATTACACCGTGCTCTCCGGCATCATCAGCCTGCTTGTGCTCTTTGCGCCCGTGGCGTTCGTCACCCTGGCGGAACATATTGCCGACCATAAGAACCTGTCCACCATCATCGACCGCGACCTGATCACCGATCCCGGTCTTGACCGCACTTTGGTTGGCGACGGCGCCGGCTCCATCATCGGTTCCTTCTTCGGCGGCTGCCCCAATACCACCTACGGCGAATCCGTCGGATGCGTGGCCATCACCGGCAACGCTTCCGTCAGCACCATCGCCATTGCGGCGCTGTACTGCATCGTGCTGTCGTTCTTTGATCCCTTTGTGTGCTTCGTCAATTCCATTCCTTCCTGCATTATCGGCGGCGTGTGCATCGCGCTGTACGGCTTCATCGCGGTCAGCGGCCTCAAGATGCTCCAGCCGGTGGACCTGAGCGACAACCGCAACCTGTTTGTGGTGGCGGCGATCCTTGTTCCCGGCATCGGCGGCCTCACGCTGAATTTCGGTGCGGTGACGGTTTCCTCGATCGCTACCGGATTGATCCTGGGCATTCTGATCAACGTGATCTTCAACCGCGGCAATCGCAAGGCATAACATCGGCACTGCACATTGCTTGGGCCCCGTCTTTCCTGCAAAGGAAGGACGGGGCTGCTTTTAACCCCTTGTATGCAGGGCCAAAATATGGTATAGTCCACGCGGCGGCATCACCGCGTTTGGAGGCTGGATGAAGGAACATTTTATTTTTTTTGACTGGGACGGCACCCTGGCCGACAGTATGGACGTATGCGTACAGGGCATCAAGCTGGCGCTTTCAAGGATGCACCTTCCGTGCCCTGCCGACGAAACCATCCGGCTGTGCAACGGCCCTGCGTATGACGCCTGCATCGGCATTCTTGGCGTGCCCGAAAGCATCGCGAAGGAATTCCTGCTGGTGCGGTCGAAGGCGGAAATGGAAGTGCTGGACGACGTGCAGCGCCTGTTTCCCGGCATTGAGGAAATGCTGAAGGCCCTGTCGTCTGAAGGAAAACTGTGCATTGTATCCAATGGGCTTCAGCAGTACCTGGACCGTTCGCTCGCTCTGACGGGCATCGGGCATTATTTCACGCGCGCGCAGGCGCGGATCCGGGGCCTTGACAAGACGGAGGTGCTCAGGAACCTTCTTCAGGAGTACCGCCCCGGGAGCGCCGTCATGATCGGCGACTGCGCCTGCGATATTGAAGCGGGACGCGGAAACGGGCTGCGCACCATCGGCGCGGCGTACGGATATGGCAAAAAAGAGGAATGGTCTTCGGCGGACGATATCGCCTATACGGTCGAAGACGTTGCGGTCCTGGCAAGACATCAGGCGCGGGATGATCTATGAATCTTCAAAAGCATAAACACCTGAATCAGTATATCGGGGACGCGGCGTTTTACCGCACGCTGTTCGCGGTCGTTCTGCCCATCATGCTGCAAAACGGCCTGAGCACGTTTGTGAACCTGCTGGACAATATCATGGTCGGCTCCGTCGGCACGGAGCAGATGAGCGGCGTGTCCATCGTGAACCAGCTCCTGTTCGTGTTCAACCTCTGCCTGTTCGGCGGGGTCGGCGGCGCGGGCATTTTTACCGCGCAGTTCTTTGGAAAGCGCGACGACGAAGGCATCCGGCATACCTTCCGGTTCAAATTGCTGCTTTCCTTTGGCCTGTTCGCGGCCGGGCTTACGGTTTTTCTGTGCTTTGGCAAGGAGCTGATCGCCCTCTATCTGCACGAGGGCGGTGAAACGGGCGATATCGCCCTGACCGCCGTCGAGGGACAGAAATACCTGTCCATGATGCTCTTTGGCCTTCTGCCCTTCGCCATCGTGCAGACTTACGCGAGCACATTGCGTGAGTGCGGCGAGACCATTCTGCCCATGAAGGCGGGCATCGCCGCAATCTTCACGAATCTGATCGGCAATTATATTCTGATCTTCGGCAATTTCGGCGCGCCGAAAATGGGCACGGAGGGCGCCGCGCTGGCGACCGTCATTTCCCGCTGGGTGGAGCTTTCGATCGTGGTGATCTGGACGCACAGGCATCCTGAAAAAATGCCCTTTATCCGCGGCGTGTACCGCCGTTTCACCATCCCCAAAGCGCTCTGTGCTTCCATCGCCGTCAAAGGCCTTCCGCTTCTTCTGAACGAAACGCTCTGGTCCGCGGGGCAGGCGGCGCTCACCCAGAGCTATTCCACAAGGGGCCTTGCGGTGGTCGCGGGCATGAATGTGGCCACCACGATCTCAAACCTGTTCAATATCCTGTGGATCTCCATGGGCACGGCGGTTTCCATCCTCGTCGGCCAGCAGCTTGGGGCGGGCGAATTCGAGCGCGTCAAGGTGACGTCAAAGAGACTGCTCGCGTTTTCGGTGGCCATGGCCGTGACTGCCGGGGCCGTGCTTTTTCTGCTCGCGCCGCTTTTCCCGCAGCTGTACAATACAACGGACGAAGTGCGCGATCTGGCCGTCGGCTTCATGCGCGTGACGGCAGTCTGCTCCCCGCTGTACGCCTATTGCAATGTGGCCTATTTCATGCTGCGGGCGGGCGGACGCACGGGCATCACCTTTTTGTTTGATTCCGTGTACCTGTGGGTGTTCAAGATCCCGGTCACGCGGCTGATCATACGGGACGCCGGGCTGTTTGTGGTCCTGGTGTTCGCCATCGTCGAAGCGCTGGACCTGGTCAAATGCATTCTCGGGTTTATTCTGATCAAAAAGGGCGTCTGGCTTCGAAACATCGTCTCGGAACCAAAGCCATAAAGAACCCCTTGCGGAAAGGAGGCGTCACATGGCAGCGGCAGCCTATGGAATCCTCGCGCTTTTCATGCGGTATGTTTTTGTTCTGCTCGCGCTTTTGATCCTCCTTGGCGTCGCTTTCGAGCTTTTGAGCGATCGGGCCAGGTACCGGCGGGAGATGAAACGCCTGCCGGATGCCGGGTATGTGGGCAAATGGGTGGATCTGGATTCCGGGCAGGTGTATCTTCTGCAGCGCGAGGGCACGATCGGCACGGCCCGGCAGGCAGATGTGCGCCTGAGCGGACAGGGCCTTTTGCCTGTGGAAGCGCATTTCGCCTTTGTGGATGGAAAAGGCATTCGCATCATTCCGGAACGGGGCCGTTTTCTCAGCCTTGACGGGATGCCCATCGAGGGCAGCGCCTATGCCCTGAACGGGAGCGAACTGCAGATCGGCAACACGGTTTTGTCCCTTCGCCTGCTCGCGGGTCTGCCTGTGCCGCAGGGAAGACGGGCGGCCGTGCCTGAAAGCATGGACGGCGACTGGATCGAGGTCATGCCGCTGCCGGTGGACCATATCGAGGGCGATCCGGATGCGATCCAGGCAAAGAACACCCCGTTTGACGAGGATGGAAGGGGGGTATGATGCGTGGCAAGAAAAAAGCGTGAACGCACGGCTTCTCCGCTTGCCGTTCGGCTTTCCGTGCTTTTTTATTTTCTGGCCTTTCTTCTGCTCTTTCTCAAGTCCTGGGATCTGGTTGCGCTGGCGCTGGCAGGCGGTATTCCTGTCCTGATCCTGTTTTTTTCGTCTTTCCTTCCGCGCCGTTTCGGGCTGGATAAGCCGGTGATGACGCTTTTGCATTTTCTTGCGGCCCTGAGCGTTCTGATCCTGTATCGTTTCGATCCCGAAAGGGGACTGAGGCAGGGCCTTCATTATCTGATCGGGCTGACGGTGCTGTGCTTTTTTGCCGTCGCGGTCAGCCGTTTTCCGCGCCGCACGGTGCTGACCGTGCTCTTAACGTGCCTTTCGCTCGCTCTTTTGGCAGCGCCCCTCCTGCTCGGCAGGGAAATCAACGGGGCCAGGAACTGGGTCTTCATCGGAGGCGTGTCTTTCCAGCCCTCGGAGGCGGTGAAGCCGGTTCTGCTGCTGGTGCTGTCCTATCTTTTATCCGAGCGCAAGCGCGTGCTGGCCGCCGCGTTTTCCGTGCTCTGTCTGCTTCTTCTGATGCTGCAGAAGGATCTTGGGAC
>CAMOIA010000058.1 GCA_946615785.1 uncultured Clostridia bacterium | reverse complement strand
TGCAGCTGCTGCAGCTGCTGTTTGAAAACGACCTGATGAATTATTTCGATATGATGCTGACCCTCCAGCAGCTCTGCGCCCAGGGGCAGTGCGTCCGTACGCCGGGGATCGGGAGCAGCATGTATTCCCCCACAGAAGCCGGACAGGAAGCGGTGCGGCTGTTTGCAAGGGACATTCCGGCGTCGGTGCGCGATTTGCTGGACGAGAAGATGCCCCTGTGGAAAGAGAAGATCCGCGACCAGCAGGCGTATCCCGCGCGCCATCATCAGACGGCGCGCGGAGAGTATGCGCTTGAAATGTCCGTGATGGAAAAAGAAATGGAGATGCTGAAGGTTTCCCTCTCCCTGCCAACGGAAGAAATGGCAAGGCAGTTTGAAGCGGTGTGGCCGCAGAAAGCAGGCGAGATTTACAGGTATCTGTTTTCCGTACTCGCTGAACAGAATGCAAAGGAGGGCGCGGAGTAAGGATGGCGTTTTATGCGGTCATCGTCTGCGGGGGAGACGCGACGCGGATGGGCCCTATGCAGACCAGCAAAACCCTGATTCCTGTGAACGGCGTTCCCGCCGTGATCAGGTGCCTGCACGCTTTCAGGAAGGCCGGATGCGAATGCGTCCTGGTGATTCGTCCCTCGGACGAGGCGCTGTTCCGCAAAGCCCTTTTGGCATGGCACGCTGACGCGAAGCTCGTTTACGGCGGCGCGGACAGACAGGCATCAGTGAAAAACGGTCTTGACGCGATCGAGGACAGGGACGCGTTCGTTCTGATCCACGACGGCGCAAGGCCGATGATCACCCCGGCGTTTGTGGCCGACTGCATGCAATTTGCGCTGGAGCACGGCAGCGCGGTTCCGGCGGTTCCCGTGACCGATACGCTGAAAAAGTGTACGGACGGCGATGTCAAAACCGTAAGCCGTGAGGGGCTGTACCGCACCCAGACGCCGCAGTGTTTTCGCCTGCAGGATCTTTTGAAGGCATACGCGCTTGCGGACGGTTCCTATACGGACGAAGCGGCGCTTTTTGAGCATGCGGGATTGCCCGTGTGCCTTTGCAGGGGCATGGCGGAGAATGTGAAGCTGACCCAAAGGGAGGATATTGCTTTGGCGGAACGCCTGTCGCAAAAGATATACCGGACCGGGTTCGGTCTGGACGCGCACCGGTTTGAAAAGGGCAGAAAGCTGATCCTGTGCGGGGTGGAGGTACCTTATGACCGGGGCCTGCTTGGACACAGCGACGCCGACGCCCCCCTGCATGCGCTGACCGACGCGCTGCTTGGCGCTGCCGCGATGGGGGATATCGGGCAGTGGTTTCCGGATACGGACGAGCGGTTTCGGGGCATTTCGTCCGTGCTTTTGCTTAAACGGGTCGCACAGCATCTTTGCGGCAAAGGAATCCGGATCGTCAACGCGGACGTTACCATCGTCTGCCAGCGGCCAAAGCTGATGCCGTATATCGATGCGATGCGCAGGACGACCGCGGAGGCGCTGGGCGTTCCCACGGCCTGCGTTTCCGTGAAGGCAACCACAACGGAGCATATGGGCTATGAAGGACGGGAAGAGGGAATCAGCGCGCATGCCGTCGCGACGGTCGCCGTCGATCCCCTGATGACGGAAATGGAGGCGGAGCATGATCCTGAATGACAAGATCTGGGCAGGCACCTCAAACGAAGGCGCAGTTTGTCTGCTGCCGGAAAACGCCAACCGGCACGGGCTGATCAGCGGCGCGACGGGCACGGGAAAAACGGTGACGTTGCAGGTGCTGGCGGAAGGCTTTTCAAACCTTGGCGTTCCGGTTTTCCTTGCGGACGTGAAAGGCGATCTCAGCGGGCTCGGCGCCCCCGGTACGGTGAACGACAAAATTCTCTCGCGCCTTCAAAGCTGCGGGGCCGCATCCTATCAGCCCTCCGCCTTCCCGTGTGTTTTCTGGGATGTGTACGGAGAAAAGGGCCATCCTGTCCGCACGACGGTCAGCGAAATGGGGCCGCTGCTTCTGAGCAGGCTGCTGGGCCTGAACGAAGTGCAAAGCGGCGTCATGTATCTGATTTTCCGTATCGCGGATCAGGAAGGCCTGCTGCTGATCGATCTGAAGGATCTGAAGGCGGTCCTTTCCTACGTCGGTGAAAACGCTTCCCGTTATACCCTGGAATACGGCAACATCACCAAGGCGACTGTCGGCGCCATTCAGCGGCAGATCGCCATTTTAGAAGACCAGGGCGGTTCTCTGTTCTTTGGGGAACCCGCGCTGGATATCGCGGACTTTTTTGCGCAGGACGCTGACGGCCGCGGCGTGATCAACGTGCTGCAGGCGCAGAAGCTGTACCTGAACCCGGTCATGTATTCCACCTATCTTCTCTGGATGCTCGGCGCGATTTACGATTACCTGCCCGAGTGCGGCGATCAGAAGAAGCCGCGGCTCGTGTTCTTTTTCGACGAGGCGCATCTTCTGTTCAAGGACTGCTCAAAGGCGCTGATGGACCGCCTTGAGCAGACCGTGAAGCTGATCCGCTCCAAAGGCGTCGGTGTCTACTTCATCACGCAGTCGCCCATGGACGTGCCCTCCGGCGTGCTCTCGCAGCTCAATCAGCGGGTGCAGCATGCGCTGAGGGCGTATACGCCCGCTGAAATCCGGATCGTGAAGGCGGCGAGCGAGACCTTCCGGCAGAACCCGGCGTTCAGAACGGAAGACGCCATTACGGAATTGAAAACCGGCGAAGCGCTGATCAGCTTTCTCGATAAGGACGGAGCGCCCTGCCCTGTGCAGAAGGCCGTCGTGCTGCCGCCGCAGAGCCGGATCGGGACGCTGACGGAGGAAGAAAGACTGGCGCTTTCAGCGAAGGACGCCGTGGGCGTAAAATACGACGTTCCCTTTGACCGGGAAAGCGCGTACGAAGTGCTCGCACAGAACCTTTACGCCGCCGAAAACGAATACGGCGTGCTTGAGCCCGTTTCGGATGCGGCGCCGCTGGAAACGGCTGTTCCTGTGCAGGAACCGGCACCCGTCAAAACGTTTTCATTTAAGGTTTTCGATCCCGCGACGGGCACCTATGTGGAAAGGATCGTCGCCGCGTCGCCCGCGCAGGTTCCCCAGCCGGTTACGGAGCCTGTGACCTATTCGCGCCCTGCGGCGGAAGTGCCCGCCTATTCGCGCCCGACCGCGTATCCGGTATCCTCGACGGCGTATCGCACCCCTCTTCCAAGGCAGACGGTCACACCCAAGACGACGGTCAGGAAAACGACGAAGACAAAAACCGCGTTGACGGCAAACGCGCTGGACGCTTTTGCCCGCAGCGCGATCAACAGCGCGGGGCGGACGCTCGGCTCGCAGCTGACAAGAGGCCTGCTTGAAACGCTCGGCCTGAGCGGCAAAAAGCGCCGCTGACCCCTTACCATGAGCTTCAATTGAATCTAATTATTTAAGGAGGAGAAAAAAATGAAGAGAAGGATCGGTATCCTGACGGCCGGCGGGGATTGCCCCGGACTGAACGCCGCCATCCGCGGCGTGGCCAAAGCAGCTTACGAAATGTTCGACGAAACGGAAATCGTCGGCTTTCATGACGGTTACCGCGGACTGATCGAAGGCGATTATGACGAAATGAAACGAAGCCAGTTTTCCGGCATCCTGACCCTCGGCGGCACCATTCTCGGCACCAGCCGGACGCCCTTCAGCAATATGCGCGTGATCGAAGACGATAACGTGGACAAGGTCAAGGCCATGAAGCAGACCTACGAAAAACTGAAGCTGGACTGCCTTGTCACCCTGGGCGGCAACGGAACGCATAAAACGGCGAACCTTCTGAGCCAGGAAGGCCTCAACGTGATCGGCCTTCCCAAAACGATCGACAACGACATTTACGGAACCGATTTCACCTTTGGTTTTCATACGGCCGTGGATATCGCGACCGACGTGATCGACCGGATTCACACCACCGCGGCAAGCCACGGGCGCTGCATGGTGATCGAGATCATGGGCAATAAAGCCGGCTGGCTCACGCTCTACAGCGGTCTGGCCGGCGGCGCGGACGTGATCGTGCTGCCTGAAATCCCGTACGATATCGACAAAGTGGCGGAGGTTGTCGAGCGCCGCGCGAAGCAGAAGAAGGCGTTCTCCATTATCGCCGTGGCTGAAGGCGCGATGGAAAAGAGCGAAGCGAAGATGAAACGGAAAGAGCGGGAAGCATACCGCGCCAAACAGGGCTTTACCAACATTGCGATCCGCATGGCAAAGCAGCTCAGCGAGATCGTCGGCGTGGAAGCGCGCCCCGTGATTCCGGGACATATGCAGCGCGGCGGATCGCCCAGCGCGTATGACCGCGTTCTTTCCACGCAGTTCGGCGTCCATGCGGCTGATTTGATCCGCGACAAACAATACGGCTATACCGTCGCCCTTTCCGGCAACCAGGTGATCCACAACCGTCTTTCCGACATTGCGGGCGTCCCGAAGCTGGTCCCGCTGGATGATCAGATGGTCGCGCTTGCGCGCCATATGGGCATTATCTTTGGCGATTAATAACTGAAAGCGCATCCTGCCGCCAGCCGTGGTGCCTTGCTGCGGCTGGCGGTTTTTCTGCGAAAGGAACCGACGATGAACAAACCGTCAAGGCGGGAAATTGTTTCCTCCTACATTTTGATCGTGCTGGGCTGCATCATTGGCGGCGCAGCGTATCCCGCGTTTTTAACCCCTTCGTCCATCGCGCCGGGCGGACTGACCGGCCTTGCGACGATCTTCAACTATCTGTTTCACCTGCCGGTCGGTATCACCTCGATGGTGATGAACCTGCCGCTGTTTGTCGTTTCGTTCATTTTTATGGGCGGACGCTTCGTGTTCCGCTCCTTCGTTGCGACGATTCTTTTTTCCCTGTGCATCGATTTCCTGCCCGTTCCGGTGCTGACGGACGATATTCTGCTCAACGCGGTCTTTGGCGGCGTCGTGCTCGGAATCGGCCTTGGGCTGATTCAGCGGGGCTTTGCGACGACCGGCGGGACGGATATGATCGCGCTGATGATCCACAAAAAAGCCACCTTTGTTTCGGTCGGAGCGGTTCTCTTTGGCATTGACTGCGTTGTGATCGTCGCCGCCGGGTTTACCATGACGCCGGTCATCGCGCTTTATTCCATGATCTGCATCTTTGTTTCGTCAAAAGCGCTGGATCTGGTCATGGCAGGGTTTGGCAACGCCAAAGCGTGTTATATCATCACAGACAGACATCAGCAGATCGCGGACCGCGTGCTGACCGAAATGGACCGCGGCGTTACCCGCATCGAAGCGTTCGGCGAATACAGCGGCGAAAAGCGGAACATGCTGCTGTGCGTCGTTTCAAGCAAGGAAACCGCGCTGCTCAAGCGCATCGTGAAGAGCGAGGATGCCGGAGCATTTATGTTCGTGACGGATACCCATGAAACGCTGGGGGAGGGCTTTGCCAGCCTGAACGAATGAAAAAGATCCTCTTGACAGGCTTGGTAAAATGATATTGGGCTCAAAAGCCCCTATGGATTGTACAGAGTAAGGAGTATGGGTATGACCAAAATTGATATCATTTCCGGCTTTCTCGGCGCTGGGAAAACGACGCTGATCAAGAAGCTGCTCAGCGAAGCGCTCAGGGGCGAACAGGTGGTTCTGATCGAAAATGAATTTGGCGATATCGCAATCGACGGCGGTTTCCTGAAGGAAACGGGCATTGAAATCAAGGAAATGTCCTCGGGCTGCATCTGCTGCAGCCTGGTCGGCGATTTCGGCGAAGCGCTGCGCGAGGTGATCAACCGCTATCATCCGGCGAGGGTCATTATCGAGCCGTCCGGAGTCGGCAAGCTCAGCGATGTGATCAAGGCCGTTCAGAAGGCCGGGCTTGAGGGCGACGTGGTGCTCAACAGCTATACCACCGTGGCCGATGTGACCAAATGCCGCATGTATATGAAGGCGTTCGGCGAATTCTTTGCCAACCAGATCCAGTTTGCGAAGGTTGTGATCTTAAGCCGTACCGACACCAATAAGGCGACGGAAGAAAAGGTTGCGGACGCGGTGGCGATGATCCGCGAAATGAACAGCGAATGCGCCATCATCACAACGCCGATCGCAGAATTGGACGGCAAAAAGGTGCTTGAAACCATGGAAGAGGGTAAAAAGGAATTCAGCCTGAATGTGCCCCTGCCCGACGACGACGATGACGACGACGAGGAATGCGACGATCCTGACTGCGAATGCCATCACCACCATCACGACGACGACGATGATGAACATGAGCATCATCACCATCATGACGATGACGACGACGAGGACGGACACGGGCATCACCACCACGATCACGACGATGACGATGAGGATGAACACGGGCATCATCACCACCATCATGACGATGATGACGGCGATGAACACGAACATGCGCACCATCACCATCATCACCATCACCATGCGGACGAAGTGTTCACTTCCTGGGGCGAGGAAAGCGCCCGCAAGTTTACCCGGGAGGAAATCGAGGCGATTCTGGAAGCACTGTCGGGCGATGAAAGCTACGGGCAGGTGCTGCGCAGCAAGGGTATGGTGCCCGCCAAAGACGGAACCTGGATTTACTTTGACATGGTGCCCGGCGAATGCGACATCCGCACCGGCAGCCCCGAGATCATTGGCAAATATTGCGTGATCGGTTCGAAACTGAATGAAGAAAAGCTTTCCGCGCTCTTTGGCGGCAAAGCCTGACACGACCATACGATGGGAGAATGAACAATGCCTGAACGCGGCGTACCCGTTTATCTGATCACCGGTTTCATTGAAAGCGGCAAGACATCTTTTCTGAACTATACCCTGGCGGAGCGCAATTTCCGCATTCCAGGCCGAACCCTCCTGATCAAGTGCGAGGACGGCGAGGTGGACTACAACGAGCGGGATCTTCGCGCGGGCAAGGTCGTGGTCGAATCGATTGAAAACCAGGAGGACATGAATCCTGAAACCCTGCAGAAATTTGACAGAAAATACCGTCCTGCCCGTGTGCTGATCGAATACAACCCGCTCTGGGGCATCGGAAACATGTACCAGATGGAACTGCCCGATAAATGGGAGCTGGTGCAGCACATTACCACGGTGGATGCGAGCACGTTCAAGGTTTATCTGAACAATATGCGCTCTATCTTCACCGATATGATCAACGGTGCGGATATGGTGGTTTTCAACCGCTGCAAAAAGGACGATCCCCTTGCAAGCTTCCGCCGGTCCGTCAAGGTGGTCAGCCCCATGAGCGATGTGCTCTTTGAAGGCGAGGACGGCAATATGATCGACGCCTTTGAGGATACCATGCCGTACGCGCTGGATACGGATCCCATCGTCATCGACGATATCGACTACGGCCTGTGGTACATGGACATGCGCGATCATCCGGAGCGGTATACGAACAAGCGCGTACAGTTCAAGGGCGTTGTGCTCAAGAGCCGCGAGGATGAAAACGAGTTTTTCGTGCCCGGCCGCAAAGCCATGACCTGCTGCGCGGACGATATCCGTTTCCTCGGCTTTATGTGCAAATCGAAAGAAGCGCCCATGCTGCCCATGGGCGAATGGGTGCTTGTGACCGCGACGGTGAAGCAGGAATTCAACAAAATGTACGACGAAGTCGGCCCGGTCCTGTACGCGGAGGATATCCGTGCGGTCGCCGCACCGAAGGAGGAACTGGTTTTCTTCTCATAACATCAAGGCTTGTCAGGGCCCGCCGGAGCATACGGCGGGCCTTTTCGTCGTCCAAAGGAAAAAAACACGCGCGCCGGACCAGACACTCGTTCGGCATGCGTGTTTATGGATGCGATTGTCCGCCGGGTCAGGGGGCCAGTTTTCCTTCGGTAAAGTGCTTTCGGCACAGGCTGACATATTGGCTGTTGCCGCCCAGCAGGATCTGATCGCCTTCCTTCACGACCATGCCGTTGATGATTCTCGCGTTGCAGATGGCTTTTCGCCCGCACCAGCAGATGGTTTTGATCTCTTCGATGGTGTCCGCCCAGGCGAGAAGCCATTTGCTGCCTTCGAACAGGTTGTTCTGAAAATCCGTCCTGAGGCCGTAGCAGATGACCGGGATCTGCAGTTCATCCACAATCTGAACCAGCTTTGCGACCTGATGCTTTGTCAGAAACTGTGCTTCGTCGACGATCAGGCAATGGTATTCCCGCACGTTGAGGTCGTCGAGCTCCTCCACGAAGCGGCACTCTGTTTTGAGCCCGCTGCGCGACATGACCGTTCTTTCGCCGTCCCGGTTGTCAAGCCTGG
>CAMOIA010000057.1 GCA_946615785.1 uncultured Clostridia bacterium | reverse complement strand
AGGCGCCGTCCCTGCCGCTGTAGAGCTGGGAAAGGCGTTCCAGGCCCTCACGGGACCGGATTTTTGCCAGCATGGATGTATAAATGTCCATCAGTTTTTTCCTCCCTGCGCGTCATAGATCTTCTGCCAGAAGCTGAGAAACGCTTCCAGGCCCGCCTCGTTCAAATCCTGCCTGAACTGCGCAAAGCTTTCGTCCGTGATCTCTTCTTCGCCAAGCACCCACTGGGCAATGCGCATATCCACCAGCATGCCGAGCTTTTCCTGCAGGCTCAAAATGCTCTCCGATTCCTCTTTTGTCAGGTTTACATAGGGGAAGGGGAGCACGCAGAAGGCCTGGAACGCTTCCAGCTGATCGATGATCGAGGTGATCTTGCTGTCCTGAAAGCGGGACTGGAAGGCCTGGGCGCTAAAACCGGGAATCGCAGCGGAAGAGGTGATGGTGGCCGCAACCGTATGGTAGCTGTTCTGCGAAGCGCTTTCCGTCAGCCGCCAGGTGCCGTCGCCGTCCACCAGATAGTCCACATTCTTTGTGCCGACGGAGGCAAGGATGCTGCCCTCTTCGGTGTACAGCGCGTCCGCCCAGGCAAGCAGCCCGGGAACGTCCCTGCAGGCGCTTGTCACCGCAAAGGTGCCGCGGATGATGCCCGAGCCAAAGTCCCGGTAGATTTGCCTGTCTTCATACGCAAGCGGCATCAGGACCTGGTAATCGCCGATCCACGAAGCCGGCAGGATGGTTGTGATCATGGGCGCGAGCAGCACGCCGTAAATTTGCGGATTCGTGTCCGTGGTCACCGTCCGCATCGTGTCCGCGGTTGCAAATCCGTTTCGATCCAGCAGCCCTTCTGCATACAGTTCACGGCACCAGCGGATGAAGTCCGGGAATTCGCTTTCAAGGGGCATGAACCGGACGGTCCCGCTCTCGTCGGCAAAGATATTGTAATCATTGGCGACAAGGCCGAAGGCATGCGCCAGGAATTTCAAATCGAAGGGGCCGAGAAACGCCATCGGGATCTCGTCGTTCGGGTTGCCGTTCCCATTCGCGTCCTTTTCCTTGAAGGCGCGCAGCACCTGCACAAACTCCTCGCGGCTTGTCGGCGCTTTCAGATTCAGGCGGGAAAGGAAGGCGTTGTTCACCCACATCACGTTCTGGGTGGGGAGCTCGTTGATGTAGGGAAGGGCCGCGATCTGTCCGCCGGGAAGGGTAATGGCGTCAAGAATCGCGGGATTTTTTTCGCACATGGCCGAAAAATTCGGCATGCAGGTTTCAAGATAGGGTTTGAGATCCACGATCACGCCTGCGTCGACCATGGTCATGCACTCTGCCGTGGAAAGCTGCGCCTTGAACAGTGCGTCCGGCAAATCGCCCCCCTGCAGGTAGGCTTCCTTCTGGGCCTGCCAGGCCGCGGCGGTCGTAAACTGCTGTGCCTCGACGCGAATGCCCGTCAGCTTTTCCATGCCCTCAAAAAACGGATGGCCGCTCCAGGTGCGGTATTCCGTTTCGTCAAGCCCCGCAAGGCGATAGGCCTGCACATCTTCCGCATGCGCGCAAAGAACCGCTGTAAACAGCAGGACCATGGTCAGAAACAGACAGGAAACGCGCTTTCCCATACGCCGAAACCCCCTATCAGTGATGCATCCATTATATATGAAAACGAAGGCATGGAACAACCCGCAATTCTGGCCGAAATGCGACCGTCCTTTTCATTTACAGGTCGATGATTTCCGCGTTGGCCACCGCCTGCGCGATAAGGCGCTCGCTTTCAAGCTTGCCTTCGCCCTCCAGAATCTTTTCCATCTTCGGCCTGGTAGCAGGGTGGCGGGGCGTAAAGACCGTGCAGCAGTCCTCATAGGGCAGGCAGGAGGTCTCGTAGGTGCCGATCTTTTCCGCCTGATGGATGATGTCGATTTTGTCAAACCCGATCAGAGGCCGGAACACGGGCATGTTCACCACCTCGTCCGTCGTGCACAGGGCCTCCATGGTCTGGCTTGCCACCTGACCGATGGATTCGCCCGTGACCAGGGCCAGGCAATGCTCCTTCCTGGCGATGATTTCCGCGATGCGCATCATATACCGCCGCATGATCAGGGTGGTATAGTCGTCCGGGCACTTTGCGTGAATGTCCATCTGGATCTCCGTGAACGGCACCACATACACCCGCATGCCGCACACATAGGAAGAGAGGATCTTCGCAAGGTCCAGCACCTTCTGCCTGGCCTGCGGCCCGGTGTACGGGAAGGAATAATAATGCACCGCGATCAGTTCCACGCCGCGCTTGGCGATCATGTAGCCGGCCACGGGGCTGTCGATCCCGCCGGAAAGCAGCAGCGCGGCCTTCCCGCCCGTGCCGACCGGCATGCCGCCGACCGCCATGATGACGTCGGCGTACAGGTAAACCTGGTCCCGCACCTCAACGGAAAGAACGTGCTCCGGGTGCTTTACGTCCACCGTCAGCCGTCCTTCGCTGTTTTCCAGCACGTATTCGCCGATGCTGGCGTTGATCTGCGGCGATTCCAGGAAAAAATGCTTATCCGACCGGCGCGCCTCCACTTTGAACGTGCCGCGGTACGGGCGCATGACCTCCAGCGCCTGCGCCTTCACGGCCTCAAAATCGTCCTTTTCCATTTCAACAGCCGGACACACCGAATGGACGCCGAAGACGCGGGTGACCCGCCGGACGCATTCGTCCATATCCTCCACGCCGCTGACAAAAATGCGCGCGTCGTGCAGCCATACGACCCCGTGCAGATCCTTTACGGCCTCCCGCACACGGGCGACCAGGGTCTTCAGGAAATACGGGCGGTTCAGCCCTTTGAGATAGATTTCACCGTATTTGACAAGAAGCAGTTTTCTCATACCGATGCCGGGCCTTCGCCCTCTCCTTTGTTCAAGCTGTTTTCATCACGCGCGTTCACCTGCGCTGATAGGGGGAAAGAAAGCGATACGCCGCTCCCGCCCGCTCCGCACACGTTTCGATCTCCGCCTCCGTCGTATACGGGCAGAGACTGAAGCGAAGGGCGCTTTCGGCGATTTTCCGGCCGACTCCCATGGAAGAGAGCGTTTCGCTGATTCTTTGTTTGTTGGAGGCACAGGCCGAGCCGATGCCGATGAGGACGCCGTCCCCTTCCAGCGCGTGCTGCATGGTTTCAGACCGCACGGGCGGGAGGGATACGTTCAGGATGTGCGGGGCAGACCGCTCCGCATCCGGCGCAGGGCCGTTCACCACAGCGCCCGGCACCAGTCCCAAAAGCCTCTCCCACAGAAGGCACTTGAGCCGCCGCATGTCGTTTTCCTTCGGGAAAGCGCGGATCGCCTCCCCCATACCCAGAATGCCCGGCGTGTTTTCCGTGCCGGAGCGCAGATCGCCCTCCTGACCGCCGCCGTGCAAAAGCGCGTGCAGTCTGACCCTCGGGCCCGCGACCAGCGCGCCCGCACCTTTCGGGCCGTGAATTTTATGGGATGAAAGCGCATAGCTGTCCGCGCCCGTTTCCTTCATATCCATGGGTACGCGCAAAAAGCCCTGGACGCCGTCCACATGGAAAAGCGCGTCCGGGCAAAGGCGGTCCCGCAGCGCCGCGATCTCCTTTAAGGGCATCACCGCGCCGGTTTCATTGTTGACCTGCATGACCGCGATCAAAAGCACGTCATTTGAAAGCATGGAAGAAAGCGCTTCAAGGTTCAGCGTTCCGTCCCGAAGCAGCGGAATGCTCTCGGCGCGCAGCCCCTTGAGCGCCTTGCAGGCCTCCTTCACCGCGGGGTGTTCGCCCGCGCTGTACAGGACACGGCCTTCCCGGCAGCCCGAAAGCGCTCCGAGGATCGCCAGGTTATCCGCCTCCGTACCGCCGGAGGTAAAAACGACCCGGCCGCCGGGGCAGTGCACAAGCGCTGCGATCTCCGTGCGGATGCGTTCCATCTCCGCCTTCACGGCCATGGCCTTTTCGTATGAAGCGGAAGGGTTGAAATACATGTCGCGCATGCACCGGCTCATCACATCGACGGCCTGGTCGCATACGCGGGTGGTTGCGCTGTTGTCAAGGTAGATCAAAGCTGTGCCTCCGTCTCAGTTCACCTGGTATACGCCCGGCTGCACGGCGTGGGTGATGAGCTTCACCATCTCCTCGCTCGGCTCGATGATGATGATGCGCTTCTGTCCGTCCTTGCTGAAATAAAGGTAAAACAGCTCGGCGTCCCGGTTGACGAACCAGTTGTTCCGCTTGATGTTCGGCATGGTGATATAACGCTGAAAGCTGCCCGAGGTGACCTTGCCGCAGGCTTCAATGTTCTTGAGGTTCATGGTGCCGAGGGCCTTGCGCTTTTTGTTGTTGAACACCTGCGCGAAATCCAGAACGCCGTTTGTGAAGGCGTATTCATATTCCGTCTTGATCGCGTCCCGCTTCAGCCACAAAAGCACCGCCGTTCCCGCAAAAATGAGCATGAGCACAAGCGGATAGAGAAGGTTGACGGAAAACCCGGTCTGCGCCACCATGCTCGTCAGCACGTTCAGATAGAGCACCGCCAGCAGCATGGACGCGAACATGACGATCGTCGCGATCACATACATGACCGTCTCCACGCCCTGATTCCGTTTGGTCGCCACTTCCTCAAGAAATTGATCGTTCAGCATATTATCCTCCTATCAATGTCATCACGAGTACTACAATGGCCGCGACGATCAGCCCGCCGATCACCTCGATGGGCGAATGTCCGACCAGGGTTTTCATATTCTCTTCCGAAATCGGTTTCCCGTTCATCACGAACTCACTCAGGATGCGGTTGATGGCTTCGCCCTGGCGTCCCGTCTCCCGCCTGACGCCCATCGCGTCGTAAATGACCACCGCGGCGATGCAGAAAGAGAGCGCGAACAGGGGGCCGTCAAAGCCGTATTTGATTCCCGTCATCGCGCAGGCCGCCGCGACGAACGAGGTGTGGCTGGAGGGCATGCCGCCGCTTCCGACGAGCCGCTTCCAGTCCAGGTGCTTGTACAGCGCGCCGTGGATCGCCGTTTTGATGCCCTGCGCCACGACCCAGGCAATCGCTGCGCAAAGCAGCACCTGATTTGCGATAAGCTGGTGAAAAAAATCCATGTCCGTCACCCTTCTGTGTCACGATACCCGGCTGAGCATGTGCCTTGCAATCTCCTGCAGGAAAACGCCCCTGCCGCCAAACGGCCCAAGGCTTGAGACCGCTTCCTCCGTCGCCCTTTGCGCCGCCTGAAGGGCGCCTTCCAGGCCAAGGATCGAAACCGCCGTGGTCTTCCCCTCCTGCGCGTCCTTGCCAGGGGTCTTCCCCATCGCTTCCCGGCTGCCCCTGACATCCAGGATATCGTCGATCAGCTGAAACGCAAGGCCCAGGTTTTCGCCGTACTGCCTTCCTGCTTCCATCAATTCTTTGTCCGCCTGCGCAGCGGTCAGGCCCATCTCCACCGCGGCGCATATCAGGCAGCCGGTTTTAAGCGCTTCCATGCGCCGAAGGGCCTCCCAGTCCCCCGGCGAAGCGTTTTCGATGTCCAGCGCCTGGCCTCCCACCATGCCGCCCGCGCCGGCGGCACGGGAAAGCACGCGCGTCAGCTTTCCTGCAAGGGCATCGTCACCGATCGATGCAAGGCAGGAAAACGCCTCCGTCAATAGTCCGTCCCCCGCAAGAATCGCCATGGCCTCCCCGTACACCACATGGTTCGTCGGCTTTCCCCTTCGCAGGGTATCGTTGTCCATGGCGGGCAGGTCGTCGTGGATCAGGGAATACGCGTGCACCATTTCAAGCGCCATGGCGCAGGGCAGCGCAGCCTCCGAACCCCCTGCGCTTTCCGCAGCCGCAAGGCAGAGGATGCCCCTCAGACGCTTCCCGGGAGAAAGGAGGCTGTAGCGCATGGCTTCCCGGCAGGTTCCGCCCACAGCGGAAAAGGAATATGCCGCAAGGCCTTCGTTTACCGTTTCAAGATAGCGCGCCCAGGCCTCTTCATACGTCATCCTGCGCCTCCACTACCTTTCCGTTCATGATTTCCTGCATCCGCTTTTCCGCCTGGTTCAATTCCGCCTGCAGCTCCCTGGCCAGGCGATGCCCCGCTTCGTAGCGGTCCAGAGCGTCCTTCAGGGAAAGATCCCCCTTCTCAAGGCCTGTCACAATTTCGTCAAGCGCATTCATCCGGTCTTCAAACGTCTTTGGCTGCGTTTTCCTGGAGGCTGCCAAAGGGATCACCCGCTTTCTTTTCGATCGTTCTTACCCTGGCGCTGCCGTCGCTGAAAAAGAGCAGCGCCTCCTCCCCCAATTCTCGCAGGGACTGGGCCGGTTTTCCGTCGGAAATGACGAACGCATAGCCGCGCTCGAGCGCCTGACGCGGTCCCAAAGCATTCAGCTGATCCGCCGCCCGTTTCAGATGCGCCGACGCGAGCAGCAGGCGGTTCTCCATCTGCCGGTTCATGGCGGTCAGGAGCAGATCGCACTTTGATTTCATGCTTTCGATTCTCACCGCCGGATGGCAGAGCGTCAGCCGCTGCCGCATCGCCTGCAATGCCGCGCCCATCTGCAGAAGGCAGCCTTCCGCCGCCGCGTCCAGCCGCAGGACCATCTGCGCGGTCTGCTCGCGCAGCTTTTCCCGGTCCGGCACGGCAATCTCCGCCGCGGCAGAGGGCGTAGCCGCCCGGACATCCGCGGCGAAATCCGAAAGTGTCACATCTACCTCATGCCCGACAGCCGAAATGACCGGAATCGGACACGCGGCGATAGCCCGCACCACAATTTCTTCGTTAAAAGCCCACAGATCCTCCATGGAGCCGCCGCCCCGGCCGACGATCAGAAGATCCGCGCCGGCGACCCGCGCTGCCTCCTCGATGCCCTCCGCAATGTCCTTCGCGGCCCCTTCGCCCTGCACGAGCGCAGGCCGGAGAATGATCGCGACCGAAGGATCGCGACGGCCGGCGACGGTTTTAATGTCATGGATCACGGCACCCGATCGTGAAGTCACCACCGCGATCCGCCTGGGTCTGTACGGAAGGGGGCGCTTCCTGGCGGGGTCGAAAAGGCCCTCCGCTGCAAGCTTAGCCTTTAGCAGCTCGTACCGGCGCCACAGTTCGCCCTGCCCGGCCCGCTGCATTCCTTCGGCATAAAACTGATAGCTCCCCGCGGCGGTATACAGCCCCACGCTGCCTGTCAGCGTCACCTGATCGCCGTCCTTCGGTTCGAATGAAACCTGGTAGGTGTTCTGCCTGAACAGAACGCAGTTCACGCGGCTCGTTTCGTCCTTCAGGGTGAAATACCAGTGCCCGGAAATCTGTTTTTTGAAGCCCGAGATTTCCCCCTGCAGGGTGATTTCCCGAAGCATCGGGTCCGACGCCAGCGTCCTTCGGACGTATTCATTCAGTTGGGTGACCGTCAGCTGCCATTTCATTCTACAGCCGCAGCCGCCTTCTGCTCCTTCAGGTCGATCACGTTCTGCATGAGCATGCACACCGTCATTTTGCCAACCCCGCCGGGCACAGGCGTAATGGCGGAGGCGATTTCGGATACCGCCTCAAAATCCACGTCGCCTCGCAGCCCATCCGGCGTGCGGTTGATGCCGACGTCCACGACGACGGCGCCAGGTTTGACCATGTCGCCGGTAATAAAGCCCGGTCTCCCGACCGCCGCCACAAGGATATCCGCTTCCCGCGTCCATTTGGCAAGGTCTTTCGTTTTGGAGTGGCAGATCGTCACCGTCGCGTCCGCGTTCAAAAGCATGAGCGCTGCGGGTTTGCCCACGATCGCGCTCCTGCCCACGACCACCGCGTGCTTGCCCTTCGGGTCGACGCCGTAAAACGAAAGCAGCGCCATGATGCCCCGCGGCGTACAGGGAAGCGTGCCCTTGGTGCCGTTGATCAGCGTGCCGGCGTTTTCATCGGCAAAGCCGTCCGCGTCCTTTTCCGCCGGGATATGGGCGAGCGCTTTCTTTTCATCCAGCCCCTTGGGCAGCGGCAGCTGCAGAAGAATGCCGTCCACCTTTTCGTCCGCGGCCAGCTGATCAAGCTCCGCTTCCAGGGCCTCCTGCGAAATTTCCGCCCCCAGCAGCACTTCGCGGGAGACGATGCCGATCCGCTCGCACGCCTTTTTCTTGTTGCGAACGTACACAATGCTCGCGGGATCGTCGCCGACGCGCACGACCGCAAGGCACACTTCCTTTCCCGCTTCCTTCAGGGCGGCAACCCTCATTTTCTGTTTTTCTTCCAGCGCTTCGACGCACGGCGCGCCAGCCATAATCAAAGCCGACATTTCATTCTCCTCCAAGCCATTTTTCT
>CAMOIA010000056.1 GCA_946615785.1 uncultured Clostridia bacterium | reverse complement strand
AGCACGCCTTCGTCTGGAACAAAGGTGCTTGCATCAGCTTGGTTGGCCACCAGAATCAGTCCGTCATGAGCCCCTTCATACGGCACGGCAAAGACCCCCTCCGGCAAAGGGATTTCCGCTCCGGTTTCATCGATCAGGAAATAGCTTGATACATTCCTGTTTCCTGTTTCGTCAAACTCCTCTTCCTCTAGAGACACGGAGGCGATGCCGCCGTAAAAGGGGGATGGATCCACACACTGGTATCGGCATGGGATCACCAATTCACCGGTTCTGCGATTCGCGTATCCAGCACGAAACGTATCATCCACCACCGGAATCAGGGGGCTATCAGACACCCATCCATAAACGCCATCCCACACCAGACCAGAGAAATAGCCTGACTCGATATCGAACCATCCTTCGAGCTGGTTTTCTTCATCCACATAACCGGCTGAGATGCACCAGATCCCGGTATCTCTTCCGCCGAAGAACATCTGATCATATCCAGGTGCAATGGTGTAAATGGGCTCAAGAATAAACTCTCCGTTCCGGTCAATGATACCACTGTATCCGCAATAATAGGGATTGCGATCGCCTGAGAGCAGATTTACTGCGTCGTCGCTCGGGAAAACAACCACTTCTGCGTAGTTTCCCCTGAACCCGAATGCATGGTCAAACATAGGTTGAATCACAAATGATCCATCCCGGTCAACATAACCCCATTTGCCATTTTTACCTTCTGCAGGGAAAAGTTCCTTGGAAGCAAGGATTTGTTCTGCAAGTGACAACACTGGCACCAGACACAGGATCATCACCCAAACAAGTATCAGGCGTTTCATGGTCATCCCTCCTCCCACACCACAGCACAGCTGCGGTCAATGTACATCATCTTTCCGTCCTGCTCTCCAGACCAGTACAACTGGCTGACTGTATCAATCAGCATCACCCAGAACTGAAATTTCCGGCATTCTTCATCAATATCTTTGTATTCGATACGCGGGATGGAAAACCTTCCAAGATATACCGTCGACTTTTTGGAACTGCATCAAAACAGGGCTGACTGACTTTCACAAAATCAGTTAGCCCCGTTTTTCGGAATGATGGATTTTTGTTGCCACATTGTTGCCACGCAGGGGTCTGATCACCCGGAAGCTCTTATTTCATGCGGGTTTCAGGAATTCGGACCTTATTCCCACTCGATCGAGGCCGGGGGTTTGGAGGTGACGTCGAAGAGGACGCGGTTGACGTTCGGCACTTCGTTGACGATGCGGCGGCTGACCAGGGCGAGCACGTCATAGGGGAGACGGTAAAAATCAGCGGTCATAAAATCGTCCGTGGTTACGCAGCGGATGGCGACGGCGCGGTCGTAGGTGCGTTCGTCGCCCATCACGCCGACCGAGCGCATGTTTGTGAGCACCGTGAAATACTGGCTGATGTCCCGGTCAAGGCCTGCGCGCGTGATTTCCTCGCGCAGGATGGCGTCGCTTTCGCGCACGGTTTCCGCTTTGTCCCGCGTCACCTCGCCAAGGATGCGGATGGCAAGGCCGGGCCCCGGGAAGGGCTGCCGCCATACGAGGCTTTCCGGAAGGCCGAGGGATATGCCAAGCGCGCGCACCTCGTCCTTGAACAGCATGCGCAGCGGCTCGATCAGGCTGGTAAAGCCGAGCTCCTTCGGAAGGCCGCCCACGTTGTGATGGCTCTTGATGACGCTGCTGCCGAGCGCGCCGCCGGATTCGATGACGTCGGGGTAGATGGTGCCCTGGGCAAAATGATCCAGCTTGCCCAGCTTCCCCGCTTCGTCACGGAAAACCTCGATGAATTTGGCTCCGATGATCCTGCGCTTTTCCTCCGGCTCGGTGACGCCCTTCAGGGCCGTAAGGAACCGTTCGGAGGCGTCCACGGCGATCAGGTGCATGGAAAAATCGCGTTCAAAGGTTCTGCTGACCTCGTCAAATTCTCCCTTGCGCAAAAGGCCGTGATCCACGAATACGCAGGTCAGCCTGTCCCCGATGGCGCGGGAAAGGAGGGCGGCGGCGACGGCGCTGTCGACGCCGCCGGAAAGGGCGAGCAGCACGGTGCCCTGCCCGACTTCCTCGCGGATGCGGCGGATCTGCTCCCGGGCAAAATCCTCCATGCGCCAGTCGCCGCGGCAGGCGCAGATATCGAACACGAAGCGGCGCAGCACGCCGAGGCCGTTTCGCGTGTGGGTCACTTCCGGATGAAACTGCACGCCGAAAAGGCGCTTTTCTGTGTTTTCCATCGCGGCGACCGGGCAGTTTTCGCTTGACGCGGCGGCCTTGAAGCCTTTGGGCACCTGTGAAACCTGAAAGGTATGGCTCATCCAGCAGGCGTTCTGGTCCTCGAAATCCTTCAGGAGGGCGGCGTCAAGCCGCGCTTTGACGTCTACGAGGCCGTATTCGCGCTTAGGCGCTTTCGTCACTTCTCCGCCCAGCAGCTTTCCCATCAGCTGCATGCCGTAGCAGATGCCGAGCACCGGAAGGCCCGCTTCAAACAGCGCGGGGTCGCAGGTAGGCGCGCCTTCCTCCAGCACGCTCGCAGGCCCGCCGGAAAAAATGACCCCCTTTGGCTGCAGGCGCAGGATGTCCGCAAGCGGCGTCCGGCAGGGCAGGACATGGCTGAAAACGTGCAGGGCGCGCACCCTGCGGGCGATCAGCTGGGTATACTGACCGCCGAAGTCCAGAATAACGATCGATTCCATGGCACACCTTCCTTTTTTCGTTTCAGGTCATTCCGCGTAAGCGTCTTTGTACAGGCCAAAGCGCAGCTTTACCTCCAGGATGCGCTGCACGCTTGCGTCGATCCGGCTTTCTGTGAGCCTTCCGTCCGAAAGCGCGGTGAGCACGGCTTCCACGGCCTTCGGCAGGTCTTCCGGCAGCAGGATCAGATCACAGCCGGCGCTGAGCGCGGCCACGGCCGCCGCCCCTGCGCCGTATTTTTCGGTAATGAGCGCGGAGCGCATGGAATCGGACACGATGACGCCCTGATAGCCGAGCTCGCCGCGCAGCATCTGGATGACGGCGGGGGAGAGGCAGCAGGGGATGCCGGGATCGATCGCCGCGCTGTCCATGGCGGAGACCTGAATCATGGCGCAGCCCTGCGCGACGGCCGCAAGATAGGGAATCAGGGAGCGCGCACGCATTTCCGCCAGGTTTTCAGGGATCGTGCCGCGACCGCGCCTCGTCAGGGCGTCGGGCACGCTGCCGATGCCGGGAAAATGCTTGTAGACGGAGACGACGCCGCCCCTTTCAAGCGCTCCGCTGATGAGCGAGGCGCAGTCCGCCGCGGCATAGGCGTCCCAGGAATAGGCGCGCTCGCCGATTTCCGCGTTCCCTTCGTCCGCGAACAGATCCGCGCAGGGGCAGAAATCCAGGTTGAAGCCGTAGGAAAGCAGGCGGGCGGCAAGCTTTTCCCCCTGTTCGGCGGCGTTCCCGGCATTCAGATAGGCGGAGGGGGGCAGCGTTTCCAGACCGAGCTTCAAAGAGAGCGGGGAGATATCGCCGCCTTCTTCCGTGATGGCGAGAAACGCCCCGACGCCGCTTGTGCGCACGGAAAGGCTGGAGAGGCGTTCGTTCATGTCCAGAAGATCATCGCCGGAGGCGATATTCTGCCCGAAGAAAAGGATGCCGCCGACGGGCGAGGAAAGAAAGCCTGCTTCCAGTGATTCGCTGTACGCGCAGGTCGGCGTCCGGCCGGAAAGCATGTCCGGCGTGACCATGAACAGCTGCAGCACCTTTTCCCGCCGGGTCATCTGGCCAAGAAGCAGGGACGCGGCTTTGGCGTTGTCACCGCGCACAAGCGCTTCGTGGATCAGGCTGTCCTCCGCCGCGACAGAAAACTCCTCGCCAGACGCGGGGCTCGAGAGGAAAAGCAGTGCGGCTGCAAGCAATGATAAAAACCGTTTCATACGGCCTCCTTGATCGTAGGATTGCCACAGGTGCATTATACACATTTTTTGGTTCTGCTAAAAGAGGGGAAGGGGAATCCAAGGCGTTCTTTTTGCGTATTTTGTGCCGCCACCCCTTCCGTTATGGACATTTCAGGGCAAAAATGATATCATAAACGCGGCGTCAGCCCATTGCCAGGACAGGAGGATCCGCCTTGAACGAACAACAGGAAGCGGTTTTTGAAAGGCTGCTTGAACAGGTGCAAAAGCCCGCCCGGTACACCGGCGGCGAAATGAACACGGACGTAAAGCCCTGGGAGGAGGCGGAGGTGCGCTTTGCCTTCGGCTTCCCGGATACATACGATATTGCGATGTCCCATCTGGGCATCAAGATTTTATACCACATCATCAACCGCCTTCCCTGGGGACTGTGCGAGCGTGTTTTCACGCCCTGGCCCGATATGGGGGACGGTATGCGGCGGGAGGGGCTTCCGCTTTTCTCGCTGGAAAGCCGGCATCCGGTCCGGGATTTCGACATCGTCGGGTTCACCCTGCAGTATGAAATGAGCTATACCAACATCCTGGAGATGCTGGATCTTGCCGGCATCCCCGCATACGCACGCGACCGCGGGGAAGACGACCCCCTGATCGTCGCGGGAGGCCCGTGTGCGTACAATCCGGAACCGCTTGCGCCGTTTGTGGACGCGTACATGATCGGTGACGGCGAGGACGTGATGATCCAGCTGTGCAGCGCGGTGCGCGAGCACAAAAAGGCGGGCACGTCGAAGGAGGCGCTTCTGAAAGCGCTTGCGGGCATTCACGGGGTGTATGTGCCGAGGTTTTATGATGTTTCATACCATGCGGACGGCACCATTGCCGCCATGACGCCGAACGACGCGTGTGCGCCTGAAAAGGTGGAGCGCTGCGTCGTGACCGATCTGAACGGCGCGGATTACCCCGAAACCATTCCCGTGCCTTACACGGACGTGGTGTTTGACCGGATCGTGCTTGAAATCATGCGCGGCTGCACCCGGGGCTGCCGTTTTTGCCAGGCCGGCATGATTTACCGGCCGGTGCGCGAGCGGAGCCTTGAAAGGCTGATCGAAATCGCCGATCGCCTGGAGGCTTCGACGGGCTATGAGGAAATCAGCCTTTCAAGCCTGTCCACAGGGGATTATTCCTGTCTTCCGGAGCTGATTCAGTCCCTCATGGACCGGTATCAGGAGAAGCGCGTTTCCATCAGCCTGCCTTCCATGCGCATTGACAACATCGTCAAACAGTCGCTTGAAATGACCCAGCGGGTGAAAAAGAGCGGCCTGACCCTTGCGCCGGAGGCCGGCACACAGCGCCTGCGGGACGTGATCAACAAAGGCGTTACGGAAGACGACCTGATCCGCTCGGTGACGGACGCCTTTGAATGCGGCTGGAGCACGGTGAAACTGTATTTCATGATGGGCCTTCCGACCGAAACGGACGACGATCTGCGCGGCATCGGGGATCTGGCCGCGAAGGTGACGCAGGCCTATTACAGAACGCCCAAGGAAAAGCGGGGCAAAGGGCTTCGGGTCACGTGCTCCGCGTCCGTGTTCGTGCCAAAGCCTTTCACGCCTTTCCAGTGGGCGGCGCAGGACACGCTGGACATGGTGGAGGAAAAACAGCAGCGCCTCAGGGAATACCTGAAGATCAAAAACGTGGTGTTCAACTGGCACGAGGGGCACCTTTCCTTCCTGGAGGCGTGCATCAGCCGGGGCGACCGGAGGATCGGCGACGTCATCTATACTGCGTGGAAAAAGGGCTGCCGCTTTGACGGCTGGAACGAGCATTTCCGCTTCGATCTGTGGATGGAAGCGTTCAGGGAATGCGGACTTGATCCCGCGTTCTATGCCTACCGTGAGCGGCCGTACGACGAGATCAACCCCTGGGACATCATCGACGCCGGCGTGACCAAGGAATACCTGATCCGGGAATGCGAAAAAGCCAAAGCGGAAAAAACCACGCAGGACTGCCGCAAGGGCTGCAACGGCTGCGGCCTGCAGCGCTGGAAGGGGGTGTGCGCCTGCTATGAAAATGCTCGTCACGTTTGAAAAAGCGTTTCGTCTGCGCATGATCGGCCATCTGGACCTGATGCGGGCCATGCAGCGGGCGCTCAGGCGCTCCGATCTGCCCATCCGCTATTCCCAGGGCTTCAATCCGCACATCCTTCTCACCTTTGCGGCGCCCCTCTCCCTTGGCCATACGGGCCTTCGGGAGGTCATGGAGGTGCCCGTGGAGGGCGAGTGCAACCCCGACTTTTTCAAGGCACGCCTGCAGCGGGCCCTGCCGCCGGAAATCCAACTTGTCAGCGTGCGGGCGGTGGACGACACGCATAAATCCCCCATGGCGCTTCTCTACGCGGCAAGGTACCGGGCGGATCTTGAGGAAGTGCCCGACGCCCTGCGCACCGCCCTGCCCGCTTTCCTCGCGCAGGGTGAAATCACAGCGGTCAAAAAGACAAAGACCGGGGAAAAAACCGTGGATTTAAAGCCGATGATCCACGAATGTTCGCTGAACGGGAACGCGATGTACCTGACCCTTGACCTCAGGGAGGAAAGCTCCTGCAAGCCGGAATTGCTGCTCAGGACGCTTTCTGATTTCGCCGGCGTTCCCCTTCCGCGTTTCACCTGCACGCGGCTGATGCTTTTTGCCATGCGGGATCTGGCGCTCATTCCCCTGGAGGACGCATGAACACCCTGCTTCTTGAGCACGCGGACGGAAAGACGCGCACGGCCCTTGTGCGGGACGGAAAGCTTTTCCGCTTTGAAGAGGAGGACGGCGCGCACCCGCGGGCTGAGGAAATCTATTATGCCAAAACGGACCGGTGCATGCCGGGGATGGAATGCGTGTTCGTCCATCTGGACGCAAAAACGAGCGCCTACCTTCCCTACCGAGAGATGCGCGGGACACCCGTCCCGCCAAAGGGCGGCACCGGGCTGATCGTGCAGGTGAAGCGCTCCCCGGTCCGGGAAAAGCTCGCTTACGTCACCATGGACGTAAGCCTCGTCGGCCGTTACGCGATTTTGCTGCCGGGCAGCGCCCGCAGCACGGTGTCCGCAAGGACCCCGGAAGGCTTGCGGGAGGCGGCGGAGAAACGCGCGTCGTCTCTTCGTCCCGAAGGCTTCGGGCTTGTGCTTCGCAGCGAGGGCATGGAGGCGGAGGAAGAAACGATCCGGCAGGAAATCGGGGAACTGGCCGATACCTGGGCGTCGGTAAAGGCGCAGGGAAACGGCGGGGAGCCACGGCTCCTCTTTGGCAGGCCGACGGCGCTTGAAAGATATCTCCGCGATACCAAGGGCGGGGTCGACCGGGTCCTGTCGGACGTTCCGCTCAGTCTTCCCGTGCCGTGCGAGGTGCGGGAGGCACCCATGGCGCTCTATAACGTCACGGGGCAGTGGGAAAAGGCGCAGCGCAGGCTGCATCACCTGCCCGGCGGCGGGAACATCGTGATCGATCCGTGCGAGGCCATGACCGTGATCGACGTCAATTCGGCCATGGATACCGGGAGCCGCCGCGGGGCGGAGGAAGCGCGCACGCGCGTGAACCTGGAGGCCGCGCGGGAGATCGCAAGACTTTTGCAGCTTCGCGCCGTGGGCGGCATCATCCTGATCGACTTTATCGATATGGACAGGGAAAACAACCGCGCGGCAGTGAAGGCGGAGCTTGAAAAGGCGCTTGAAACCGATCCGTGCAAAACGGTGCTGCACGGCTTTACGAGCCTAGGACTCATGGAAATGACCCGCAAAAAATCATAAGGACGACCGCAAGCGAAAGGAAAGCACATGAGCAATCGCATTATCGCCATCCCTCCGGAGGAAATCGAGAGGCAGCGCGCCATTGCGGACGCGTTCGCCGCGCGCGCCGACCGGCCGGAAACCTATTATATCGTCACCTACGGCTGCCAGATGAACGCGCATGATTCCGAAAAGCTGGCCGGCATGCTGGAGGCCATGGGCATGCACGAGGCGCAGGACAAAACCGAGGCGGATTTTGTGCTGCACAACACCTGCTGCATCCGCGACAACGCGGAACGCAAGGCGCTTGGCAACGTGACCTGGCTCAAGGAAGTGCGCAAGCAGCGGCCGGAAATGATCATCGGCGTGTGCGGCTGCATGGTGCAGGAACCGGGCATGGCCGAAAAGCTGCTTCGGCAGTATCCGTTCGTGGATCTCGCCTTCGGCACGGGCAACCAGTACGCCCTGCCGGAGCTTTTAAGCCGCGCGGTGGACACGCGCAGGCGGGTGGTGCAGGTGGAGGCGGACGAGAGCACGATTGCGGAAAACGTGCCGATCCGCCGCAGGAGCGATACGCAGGCGTACGTCACGATCATGTACGGCTGCAACAATTTCTGCAGCTACTGCATTGTTCCCTATGTGCGCGGGC
>CAMOIA010000055.1 GCA_946615785.1 uncultured Clostridia bacterium | reverse complement strand
AGGCCCACGGCCTTTGGCGCAGGAGTTTGAGGGCCGCGCAGGCCCTCATCCCGTTTGTTCCTGTTGCGGGAAATACAAAAAAGACCTCCCCTACGGGAAGTCATGTTGCTCACCCTTTGGCCGTTTGCATCTTCAAACCGCGTTCGCTTAGACGCCGAAGGATTTCTTCGCGGCTTTTCATGCCCAGGTTGCGTACCAGGCTCAAGTCTTCCGGGCGCATGGAAAGCAGCTGATCCACCGTGCTGATTCCGGCGCGCGTCAGGCAGTTGTACGCCCGGACCGAGAGCTCCAGATCCTCGATGGAGGTTTTCGGCACGGGTTTTGCTTTGTGCTCTGAAGGCTGCTCTTTGGGTGCGTCGGGCACAATGACCGGCAGGTCGTTCCGTGTTTCATCACTCAACCGCCAGACAGAGCAGGGCGGTTTGTGATCGCGAAGCGCCTCGCAGAAGACCTTGGAATCCTTCAGGCCCGGACGGTATCCGTGGCCGGCCATTTCGCTGCGGAACCGTTTGATGCCTTCGATGAGACTGTCCTTTTCGATTGAGGTAATGATATTCTTAAGGTTCAGGCGGAGCACAGTTTTTTTGAAATGGTTTGTTCTGACGACCAGGCGAAAAACAGCTGGAAAGCAGGAAGAGACAAAGCCTTTTCTGGCACAGGTCAGCTGCGGATAGACTTTGCCGCAGAAGGGGCATTGTCCGCCGTAATTCAGGGTGGAAAAGGTCTTCCGGCAGGATGAATTCGTGCAGCGCTTATTCATAAGCATCCCTCCCTGAATCGGGTTTTACGGAGACGGTAAAACTGTGAAGAACGAAGATCCTGTTCGGGCTGCGGGGCCTTTCCCTCTGACAAGAGGCGAACCATGCGGGGGAATGCGGGCCGTCGCCTGATTCCGCTTTTGATCCAGCAGTTCCCGCCGGCTTTCGCCGTACATCGAACCGTACGTTGATTGTTCCGCCACCAATGAGTCCGCTTGCGGCCGGTAGCCACCCGATCCGCCGCGCTGCCCCCGCGAAAAAACGCGGAATGAGGGAGGGAATTGTCACCCCCAGCTTTCACCTGAAAAAGTTGGCCGATTAGGCTACTCGTACGAAACCTCTGCCTTATACCGCAGCCCTTAGCTGCGTTCAACGGCGGCTGACTTGTTCCCGGGTCAGGGTTTCCGGTGTTTGCGCCTGGTGACTGGCCATGCGCCTGAACCGGATTCTTCCTCCACAGGAGGCGTCTATTGCGTCAGCGGCAGAATTTCTGCGTTATCAGTATCCGATCTTTTGCACCATATCCGCCGGATTGGCGTTTTCGCCTTTGTTCCCGGACATTGCTGCCGGGAGCGGGTCGGTATCGGAAGGTATCCCTTCCGTCCGGCGCCCCGCTGGATACGTCCCGGAATGCCTGACGGGCATTTTGCACCGGGATGCGGAAGCTGTTGGATCAAAAGCGGCTGAGGCCTGTTCGCTCCTGTGACCGCCTGCCTTGAGAACGTTTCCGCCCCGCAGCCCATTTTTCCGCGCGGTCAGAAGGATCGGTTTGCCCGCATCCGCCTGTAAACGAGTTCCGCCAAACCATTCGGCCCGCTTTCACGGTACCGACCAGAACTTCAGACCTGTTCAGCCATTGAGAGAATACGGCCGGTTGATGGGCAGCGACTCCCATCCGCGTATCCTGCGGCTTTCGCCGCTGATCTCAAGAAGGATTGATTACCTCCGCCTTTCACGGATCCTCCGGCAAATTCACCAAAGAAAAGTGAATCGGATGATGCATGGAGAACGAGCCTTTTTTCCATTCCGCTACCGGGGTCAGCCTTCTGTCTTATACACCCCTTTCGGGGCTTCACTGGAAACCGGCGCGTCAGTCATCCCGTAAAGGGCCGAAGCTCGTATTCGGCCGCTCTCCTGCGGGCACCGCCCCGCGGCATTTCGGGTTATTCCCTCCTTTCGGGAGGGCGTCTATTGACCGGCGGCAGAGGCTGCGCTTTGGTCTGCGTTCCTCCGGCACGGCACTGCATTTTCTGCTTTTTAGGGCATTCCGATGGCCGCTCGCGCGGCCTTTGCAGGGCACTGGCGCAGGGTATCCCCGGCGCTTTTCCCCAATGCGGGCGTTCCGGCAGCTCCACCTGCCGAAAGCCGACGCCTCTCAGAACGGTTTTCATCCCGCTTATGCACTGAGTTGCCAAATGGCCTGGAGGAACTCGTTTTTGTTATGCGGCTTTCAAGATGCGCAGGAGATCTGGTTTTCTCCGTGCCGGCGGGAAGGGTTTCCATTTCCCTGCCGACATGCACAGGATACCGCGAAATAAACGCGCTGTCATTAAACCGCTGGTTTATTTTTCGGCAGCACGGAAGGGTCCTGCTTTCGGGCACCGTCACAGAACAAAATCTCCCCTCCCGCACGCGGCGGAAGGGGAGAGGGGTCGTCAGAGGGAGAAACCGTTCTTATTTTTCAATGATGATCTCGCTGGGGGCTGCGCATTCAAAGGCCTTCACCAGGGCGCCCAGAATATCGCCGTGCGCGTCGGAAAGGCTCATGGTCGCGCCGGTCAGGGCGTCCACAGCCGCCTGCTGCTCTTCGGTCAGGGCGTTCCACTTGGCCAGGTCTTCTTCTTTCGTAGCGCTGGCGCGGATCACGCGGCCGTTGGAATCGGAGCACTGCGCGGCGAAGAACGCCTGCAGCTCGTTCGCGGTTTTGCCTGCGAAGAACGCTTCGAAGACGTTCATTTCATCGGTCCAGGTGCCGCTGTTCATCTTGTACGCGCTGCCCAGGTCGCGCTTGGTGCGGAACGCAGGCAGGGTTTCGGTGAAGGTTTCGGCGGTCTGTTCTTTCACGCCGTCCACCTTGCCGTCGCCGTCGTCGTCGCTGTTGTAGCTCTGGCCCGGCCAGCCGACGAACACGTTGTCCTCCGCGCCGTCGTGGTTCGGGGTGATGATCTCAAGAATGTCTTCCCGTGCGGCGGCGATTCGGCCGTCCGCGTCGAACAGACCGCCCGCGACCACCACGTTAAAGGAGTACACCGGCACGTCCTGATCGTCCTTGCCGGGGCCCAAGCGCGGGGTCACGACCACGCCGAGACCAAGGCTCGCCACACTGTCCGCATTCACGGGCACCTGGTTTGCAAGCGCTTTCACAATCGCGCCCAGGATATCGCCGTGCGCGTCGGAAAGGCTCATGGTCGCGCCGGTCAGGGCGTCCACAGCCGCCTGCTGCTCTTCGGTCAGGGCGTTCCACTTGGCCAGGTCTTCTTCTTTCGTAGCGCTGGCGCGGATCACGCGGCCGTTGGAATCGGAGCACTGCGCGGCGAAGAACGCCGTCAGCTCGTCCGCGGTCATGCCCTTGAAGAAGCTTTCAAAGATCTCCATTTCCTGTGTCCAGGTGCCGCTGTTCATTTTGTAGGCGTCGCCCAGCTGGCGCTTGGTGCGCCAGGTCTTCAGGTCGTTCACAAAGCTGTCGGCGGTTTCTTCAAAAACGCCTTCCACCTTGCCGTCGCCGTCCGCGTCGCTGTTGTACTGCGCACCCGGCCAGCCGGCCAGGGCGTTGTCGTCGGCACCGTCATGGTTCGGGGTGATGATCTCCAGGATATCGGTGTCCAGGTCCACGATGCGCCCGTCCGCGTCCGAGACCACATAGGCCACGACCACGTTGAAGGAATAGACCGGCACGTCCTGATCGTCCTTGCCGGGGCCGAGGCGTGGGGTGACCACGACGCCAAGGCCGTGGTTCAGCGCGGCCACGGTGGCGGAAGCGGTTTCGGTTTCATCCGCTTCTTCTTCGATGCCCAGCGCGTTTTTGATCGCACTGAACACGCCGTTGCTCGTCCAGGTGGCGCCGGCGACGGCGTCGACGCCTTCGATGCCGCCCTTTTCGAGGATCGCTTCGGTCAGGGGCGCGAGCGCCGCTTTGCCGATGCCCTCGGTCTCCGCGTCGCCCGTCAGTTTCAGGCCGACGATCTTGCCGTCCTCGACGGTGACCTCGGCGGTGATCTTGCCGCCAAAGCCGTCCGCTTCGCCTGTGAACACGCCGTCATCCGCAAGGGATACGGCGGCTGACAGCATCATCATCGCTGCCAGCAGCAGAGCCAGGAACTTTTTCATACAGTTTCCCTCCGTATTTTTATTCAAACTTGCCGTTTGAAGTGCCATTGTAGCAGGCGCCCGCAGGGTCTGTCAACAAAAAGTTTCGAGGGCAAAAAATCAGAGGGGGTCATCTGCATTTTTTTGCAATGCCGAACGGTCCTGACGGGGTATGACGGTCAGGGCGCCGCTTCTGCGGGCGCCTCCTTAAGCAGCGCTTCTGCGGCGGCAAACAGGGCTTCCTCCTGCATGGCGCCGAGCTGCGCGAGCTGGACGGTGCCGTCCGCGCGGATAAAGACGCTGCCGGGGATGCCCGACCAGCCGAAATTGCGGTAGGCGTAGTTTATCGTGTCAAAGTAGGGCGGGAAGGTGTAGCCGTTTTCTTCCAGCCAGGCGAGGGCCTTTTCCGGCGTTTCGGCATACCCGTCGCACTGGTCGGCCATGATGAAAACGATCTGGTCCCCGTACTGTTCGAAAAGCTTCTGATAGGCGGGGAATTCATAGACGCACCAGGGGCACCAGGTGGCCCAGAAATTGATGATGACAGGCTTGCCGGCGAAGCTGTACAGGGTCACTTCATTTCCGTCTTTGTCGGTCAGCACCATGTCGTCGCATTCCATAGCCTGGCTTTCGGCCAGGGCAGGAAAAGCGGGGACGGAGAGGATGACGAGAAGCGCTGCGAGCAGGCAGAGCATGCGATGAATGCGGTTCATAAAAAAACCTCCTGTTTCCAGAAATCATTGGTTGTGAGGCCGTCGCCCCAGGGAAAGCGTTTGTCCGCTTCTGCAAAAGCGGCCGGGGTAATGCCCTGTTCGCCGCGTTCGAGCGCGATGCTTTCACAGAACCGCAGAAAGGGAAGGATCACGGCGCGGTTTTGAAGAAGCTGGGAAAGGCATACGCGGCTCATGACGGGGGCAGCTCTGGAAAGGCCGCTTTTGACGTACAGATTTTTCAGAGGGGACGGGTCGTAGGCGCTGACGCGCGGGATGAGCGAGCTGTTTTTTCCGCTGATTCTGATCGTGCCCCAGAGCGCGGTGCCGGGGACGCCCTGATCCTGGCAGCCGAGGCTTCCGATACATTCCACGCTGTGCCCGAATACCGTGTGGCGCCGCATGTCGTGCGAGTGGCCGCAGATGACGCGTTCGGGCAGCGTATCCGCAACGGCTTCAAGCCTTTTAAGCGCCTGGACGCCGTGAAGCGGGAAGCGGTCGTCATTGGGCAGGGCATGGCAGAACGTGATGCCGCCGAACTCCGCCGTCATGGGAAACGTGACCGCGGATCTTTCAACGCGCGAGGCGAGAAAGCGCACAGGCGCGAAATTGACGGCGTCGTACGCGCGCTGTCCGTCCATGCATTCCAGAATATAGCGTTCGTGGTTTCCGTGCAGGCACCGAACGTTTTCGGCGCGGAGCAGGGAAAGCACGTCCTCGGACGCGGGCCCCAGGTTCACCTGATCGCCAAGGGAAAGCATCAGGTCGGGCTTCAGGGCGCGCGCTTCCTTCAGAACCGCCTCAAGGGCCGGCAGGTTTCCGTGGATATCGGCGAACAGGGCGATCAGCAAGCGTTCCACCTCCGCTGGCATTGTAGCATGTTTTCGACGGTTTGACGAGCGGAAACGACGGGCTCAGGATGACGGGAATTGTAAATTCTCCACCTGCTCTGCCTCAGGATCCGCTGTTTTCGGCATACGCGTTCACATGTCCCCGGCGGTATTCTCTCGGCGAGGTTCCCGTCAGCGCGAGAAACGCCTTGTTGAAGACCGTCGTGGACTGAAAGCCCGCCTGATAGGCGCATTCCGTGATCGTCAGGTCGCTTGCGGTCAGAAGGTGTCTTGCGGTATGCACCCGCACCCGGCACAGGTATTCGGGAAAAGAGGACTGAATGTACTGCCTGAACAGACGGGAAAAATACCAGGTGCTCATGCCGACGGCGGCGGCGACCTCGCTCTGCCGCAGGTTGTCGGTATGGTGGGCGTCGATGTAGGCGCAGGCCTGCCGCATCCGTTCGAAGGCGGCCTGCGAGAAGCCCGGCGCTTCAAACTGACGGATTTTTGCCTCGTGCCCGTATTCGGCCAGCCGCATCAGCATCTGGTAGATCAGAAGCTTGCAGCGCGATTCGCGCAAAAAATCGTCCGATTGGTAGATCTGCATCATATCGCGCATATCCTGGGCCAGGCGTGCGGTCAGATCGGGGTACCGGGCCTGCTGTAAATGGTGCAGCGGGAACAGCATGCGGATGGCCACGGCCAGATCCCGGTTGCTCTCCAGAAGGCTTGCGGAGAACTGGATAAAGAGCGTCCCGTCCTCGGGAATGGACACGGTTTCGTGCATTTCCCGCGGCCATACCAGCAGAATGTCGCCCTGCATCAGGGTGTATTCTTCCTCGCCGATGCGCAGCACGCATCCGTCCTTTAAGGCCAGGGTAAACTCCGCCTCGTCGTGCCAGTGCGCCGGATAATGGAACAGTCCTTTGGAGTTTGAGGCGGCGATGTCCTCGACCGCACCGAACCGGATGATCTCATGCTGCATGCTTCCTGCCCCCTTTGCGCATATAATAACAAAAAACGGGCAAAAGTAAACAAAAATCTTCTTGTATTCTGCCATCGAAAGGTTAAGATAGGATTTCCGATCCGGAAATCGCAGTTTTGCCTAAGGAGGCGCTTTGGGGATGAGCATTCAGGGAAAGAGCCGCAGGATGCTGAACATGACGGAGGGAAACCCGGCCCGTCTGCTGCTCAGGTTCATGCTGCCGCTGCTTGTGGGCAACATTTTCCAGCAGGTATATACCATGGTGGACATGATCATCGTGGGCAGGTATATCGGTCCGGACGCGCTGGCGGCGGTTGGCGCCACCAGTTCGCTGAATTTTCTGTTTTTTTCGCTCTGCAACGGCCTGTCAAACGGCATCGGCATCCTGGTTTCGCAGGCCTTCGGCGCGGGACAGCCGGGCACGGTCAAAAAGCTGATCGCGAACGCGGTTTACATTATGGCAGCGAGCGCGCTTGTAATGGGCGGAGCAGGCCTTTGCCTGTCCTATCCCGTGCTTTCCCTGCTCGGCACGCCTGCGAACATCATCGACCAGTCGAGCGTGTATATGCGCATCATGTGCGGCGGAGTCATTGCGGTTTCCATGTATAACTGCGTATCGGCCGTCCTGCGCGGCATCGGGGATTCCAAAACCCCGCTGTACTTCCTTGTGATTTCCAGCTTCCTGAACGTGTTTCTGGATCTTTTCTTCATCCGCAGCCTGAACCTGGGCGTGGGCGGCGCGGCGGCGGCGACCATTCTTTCCCAGCTGATGTCGGCCGTCGGGTGCATCCTGTATTCCCTTAAGCGCAATCCCATGTTCAGCATCGAGCGGTCGCAGTGGCGGCCGGAGCGCGCGCTGATTCAGAAATGCTTCAGGATCGGCGTGCCGCTGGCGGTGCAGTCGTCCATGATCGCCCTTTCGCTTGTGGTGCTGCAGTCGGTTGTGAATGGCTTCGGCTCGGTGGTGGGCGCGGCCTTTACCGCCACCAGCCGCGTGGAAATGCTGGTGCAGCAGCCGTTCAATTCCATGTTCGCGGCCCTTTCCACCTTTACGGGCCAGAACCTCGGCGCGGGAAAGCAGGAGCGGGTCCGTCAGGGCTTTGGGCAGGCGGCGCTTCTGATTTTCCTGTTCACGGCGGTCATGACGCCGCTCATGCAGTTCTTCGGCGGGGACGTTATGCGCCTCTTTGTGGATGCGGAGCAGGGCGCGGAGGTGATCGCCTACGGGGCGCAGGGCCTGAAGCTGACGAGCTGGTTTTATGCGCCGCTGGGACTGATCTGCGTGTGCAGGGGCGTCCTCAACGGGGCCGGCGACGCCGCGTATTCCGTCATTTCCGGCGTGTGCGAGATGGCGGGCCGCGTCGCGTTTCCAAAGCCCCTGACGATGATCCCCGCCGTGGGGGTCTGGGGCATCTGGCTCGGTACGGCGTTTACGTGGCTTCTGGTCGCAGTCGCGAGCTTCCTTCGCTACCGCGGCGGCGTTTGGCGCAGCAAAGCGGCCATCACCCGCAGCCCTGTGGAAAGCGTCGTGGAGCAGACGGCCTGAAATCGGCGTACGCGAAAGCCCGCCCTTCCTTCGATCGGAGGGCGGGCTTTCGCATACGGGCGGATGTTATTCTTTTTGCACGGTGCCGATCCGGGCCTTTCTGTGCTTGCTGCGGTTTTTCAGGATCACGCTCTGGAGCAGGATGAACAGGCCCAGCATCGCGCCGTTGGCCAT
>CAMOIA010000054.1 GCA_946615785.1 uncultured Clostridia bacterium | reverse complement strand
GAGGCCCACGGCCTTTGGCGCAGGAGTTTGAGGGCCGCGCAGGCCCTCATCCCGTCCCTGCCGCAGCTGCAAAAACAAGCTGCTCGCTTGCGCGGACGCTCAATCCATCTCCGCAATTCCCGCAACGCTGACGCCCTGAAGCCGGGTCACGGCAGGAATGCGTGCAAAGTCATATTGACGCTGTGCTTTGCTCATGTGCATGTTTTTGCACAGCGCAAGCATATTGCCCGAAACGGAGCCGCCGGAGACAATGGTTTTTTTGCCGTTCTGATACAGATAGCCAAGGCGGATTTCGCCCGCGAGGTCGCCCGTCATGGCGTTGACCTGGAAATCGGAGAATTCCACCACCTCAAGGCAGGTGCCCTGGTACAGGTCGTCGGACGTGCCGCCGCTGACGGTAAAGTTCTGCGGCAGGAAGCCGTCGCTGACCTTCAGGTATTCGCAGAATTGCCGGCGGCCGAAGATATGCTGTGCGATACCGTCTTTGATGATCGTCATGTCGCGCACCTTCGCGCCTTCCGGGTCATATAATGCGTTTCTGGAGGAATTGGGCAGGTCCTGAACGCATTGAAGGGTGATCCGGTCGCCCAGTGCGTCCTTCATGACGTCAGTGCCGACCGTCCAGTCGCTGATTCCCTGATAAATGGAAGACGCGTTCATGCGGTTTACGAAGAAGGAATACACTTCCAGCGCGTCGCTTGTGGAAAGCACAAGATCGCAGGTCCTGAGCTTTGGCGTTGGCACGGTGTGCAGCCGGTCGCGGCCGAACTGGAACGCTTCTTCAAGGCCGTGCTTCAGTTCGGCGGCGTCGCAGGTACCGGAGCGGAACATGCGGTAGAGTTCGATTTCATGTCCGCCGTGCCGGGCGTTGATGACGGCCTCGAGCATGGAGGAAGGATAAACGCTGACCACGTCCACGCCGCGGGAATTGACAAAGCGGCGTGTGACCGCGTCGACGAAAATCTCCGCGGAATTCAGGAGCGTATCTTCGGTTTCTTCAAGCGACGAAAGCACGGTCAGAAAGTCACGGGCAATGGCGGCGGGGTCCGGCAGTTCGGACGGCGCCTGTGGCTGCGATGTTTCCGGCGGCGTGAGGGAATAGGGCGGATTCTTCACATAGGAAGCCTGTGACAGGTAGCGCTGAATGAGCGTTCTGGCTTCTTCTTCGGTGGCTGTCGGGGGAATCTCGCCTTCGGCGCTTCCCATTTTTCCCTCATCGCTCAGTTTATACAGTTTCACGCAAATATGCTCGGTAAGGCGTGCGCGGTTCTGGTCCAGCGCGTGGCGGATCAGGTAAAATTCCCAGCCTTCCGTGACGGTATCCGTTACTTCCCAGCCGTCCGCGCCGGCGTTTTTCAGCAGGGAGAGAATGGTTTCAAGACGATCGTTTTGATTCATCATTGGTTTGCGAACTTGCCTCCTTTTACCGGTCGATTTATCCAAGCCTTGCTCTGCATTTGAGGTAAGGACCGCCGTCGGCCACCTTCACCCATTCCTTGTAGCCCTTGCCGCAGCCGCCGCATCCGAACACTTCGCGGTCGCGGCTCGCCATGGAAACGGAGCCGAGCAGGTCCGGCACATAGCCCGTCATCACGATCGGGGCGACCACTTTGCCGGTCAGTTTGCCGTTTAGAATTTCATAGCCTCTTTCGACGATGCATTGAATGCCCCAGTGCTTCGGGTCCTCCATGCCGGAGCGCATGCCGCACAGCAGGTAGCCGTGTTCGACGGACGCGATCATCTCTTCCAGGGTGGCCTCGCCCGAATCGAAAAGGGTGTTGGTCATGCGGGTGTAGGCCTTATGCTCGAAATTCTGCCGTTTGCCGTTTCCGGTTGGCGCAATTCCCAGCCTGAGCGCGCTGAGCGCGTCGGCAATGCCGGTTTTCAGGATGCCGCGGTCAATTTCGGTCACGTCGCCCGCGAGCGTGCCTTCGTCGTCAAAAGCATAGGTGGTCACGTTTTCGGCGCAGAGCGCGCCTTCGTGCATGGTCACCTGGTCGGATCCGACGCGCTTGCCGATGTAGGCCTGCCCAAGGGCACGCCCCTTGACGAACATGTCCATTTCCACGCCGTGCCCGAACGCCTCGTGCGCGATGAGGCCGGTGACTTCAGGCGACGTAATCACGTCGTATTCGCCGGGTTCCACCGCATCCGCGTCCAGCAGCTCCGCGCAGACGGTCAGCGATTCGTCCAGATGGGCCGCAAATTCCGAAAAGAGCTCCGGCCCATACCTTCCGGAAACGCCGATATGGGTATAGCTGTTTTTTCCGTTCTTTGCTGCAATGGGAATCAGGTTTCCCTCGGAGTAAACATAGCTTTGCCGCATGGTGCGTTTCGGGGTCAGAAACAGCTTGCTGATGTGCGTGCTCTGGGCGGAAATGTGGAAATCCACCATATTCTGTCCCCTGCGCATGCCTTCGTTGGAAAGGGAGATAAAGCTGCTGATCAGCGACTGAACGTCACAGGTTTCCGGCAGCTGCTGTGTTTCAAAGGCAAAATCGCCTTCAAAGGGCGTATCCTCAAGCGCTTTGGTGCGGTAAGGCTTCGTGCCGGTTTGCGAAAGCACCTGCATCTGCCGCTCGAGCGTTTTTTGAATGGCCTGCAGGGTTTCGTCGGGATGCGCCGGGTCGAAGCGGTTGAAAGCGGCTTCGGAGTAAAGGCCGTCCTTCCATACGCGCACGACGCTTCCGCGTTCGGTGGTCATGGTTTCGTTTTCGATGCTGACGTTCCGCTGGCTGACCGAGATGCGGAAGCCGACGGAATCCGTGGACAGTACGCTTACGTAGTCATACTGTTCCCGCAGGCTTTCGATCAGCTTCAAAAGCCCCGGTTCGATCGATGCAAGATAGCTTGAATAGGGTGCTTTCATGTGTTTCCTCCTGTTATGCCGTAAATCCCCGGATGTATGCGATGCCGCGCTCCCTGCACATCCGCATCGCTTTTTTGCTGTTGCCGATCAGGTGCGCTTCGCCGCAGAGCGCAAGCATGTCAAGGTCGCCGTCGCTGTTGCCGTAGGCCTTCGACCGGCTGAAATCCGGCCGCTGTGCAGGCGGCAGCGCGTCGCGCCAGGCAAGGATCCGGCGCATTTTGATTTCTCCCCGGCAGTTTTCGGTGATTTGGCCCTGAGCGCCAATCTGTGTGCAGATCAGCGCGTCGGCTCCGAGCGCTTTGGCAAGGCAGGGCATGTAATCGGATGTGCTGGCGCTGACCAGCACCCGAAGGCAGCCCTCCCGTCCGTCCCGTTCCCATGCGTCCTTGCCCTCCGGGAAGATTTCCGGGATCAGGCGTTCCTTTGTAAACCCCTCGGCGAGCGCGCGCAGTTCCCTTCGGGTAAGATTTCGTTCAAAGGCCAGCACACGCGTTTTGATCTTTGCCATGTCCCGACTGCCAAATGCCATGGCGATTCCGGCGCGCAGCGCGGCGGCGAGGAATGCCGGCAGCGTGATCACGCGGTGCTGTCTTGCATACACAAGCCAGGTGACGATGGAATCCCCCGCCCTGAGGGTGCCGTCGAAATCATAGAGTGCCGCGCGCATGCTTATCCTCCATCGTGACGTGGATCACTTCGCCGGAGGACAGGGCTTCGACCCTGCCGCCGTGTGAAACCAGAAGCGCGAAGTCGTCGTTCACGCCAAGTGCCGTGCCCAAAAAGGTCTCTTCGCCGCGCTGCACCGTAACCTGCCGTCCTTTGAGAAGATCCCGTTCGCGGTAAAATGCGAGGGCCTCATGGGGACGGCGGAGGTACGCGTTCAGCGCGTTCATAAAGCCGCTGAGAAGCTTTTCCGGGCAAATGGGTTTGCCGCCCAGCGCGCCTGCCATCCCGGCTTCCGGCGGAAAGCCGCCGGGCGGCGCGGAGACGTTCAGTCCGATGCCGCAGACGACGTGCCCCTGTGTGTATTCGCACAGAATGCCCGCGACCTTCCGGCCGTTTTTGTACAGGTCGTTCACCCATTTTACGTTGATCCCCTGAACGCCTGTCTCCTCCAGCGCTTTTGCCATGGCGGCGGCGCAAAGCGGTGTGCATTTCGACGCTTTTTCAGCATCCGCCTGTGGAATGAGAACGCTGAAGTACAGCCCGCTCTCGGGGGAAAGAAAATGCCTGCCCAGCCGCCCGCGACCCGCCGTCTGCCTGCCCGCGGCCAGAAGGTCAAACGCCCTTGGGGCTGTCGCCCCGGCAAAAGGACATTCGCCCTGCAGCCATGCTTTCATGCGGGTATTGGTGGAATCGGTTTCCGGCAGATAAAACACGCGATAAAACGCCCCGCGAAAGCAGGGCGCAAGGGGATTCACTTTCACAGAATCGCTTCCTTCAGCGCGTCCGCGAGCGCGCACAGCGGCGCTTCGTCGGAAAGCACGGAACGGATGGTCAGGGTCTCCCCTGCCACGGTCAGGGCCTGCCCTTCCAGAATGCCCTTCATGGTTTTCGCGGCGGAAGGCGCCCAGGTGCCGTTTTCCACATAGGCCACGACGTGGTTTTTGTAGTCGTGCGCCTTAAGATCGTGCAGCAGCTCTTCCATTTTGATAAAGACGCCCGCGTTATAGGAGGCGGAGGCGAATACCGCGGCTTTTGCGCGGAAAGCCTCCGCGAGCATGAAGGACGGGTCCTGTGCGGACAGGTCATAAAGCCGCACGTGCTTCACACCTTTTTCGTTCAGCAGAGCGGCAAGCCGTTCCATGGCGGAAAGCGTGTTTCCGTAAATGGAAGCGCAGAAGATGACCACGCCTTCTTCCCCCTGCCAGCGGGACCACAGATCATATTTTTCAAGCAGGGCGGAAAGGTTTTCCCGCCAGATCGGCCCATGCAGCGGGCAGATCATGCGGATGGGCAGCGCGGAAGCTTTTTTGAGCAGATTCTGCACCTGAACGCCGTATTTTCCGACGATGTTCGCGTAATAGCGGCGCATTTCATCCCATTCAAAGCGGGAAATCTCTTCCTCGTCGGCAAACAGGCTGCCGTTGAGCGCGCCGAAGGTGCCGAAGGCATCGGCGCTGAAGAGCACGCCGTCGGTCTCGTCAAAGGTGACCATGACCTCGGGCCAGTGCACCATGGGCGCGGCGATGAATTTCAGCGTGTGGCGGCCAGTATTGAGGCTGTCCCCTTCCTTCACGGTGTGCAGGCGCGGGGCATAGGCCGCGCCGAAGAACTGCTGCAGCATTTTGGAGGCCGCCAGGGTGAGGTACACCTCGGCGTCCGGGTACAGATCCAGCACGCGGGCGATGTTCGCCGCGTGATCCGGTTCCATGTGGTTCACGATCAGCGCGTCCAGGGGCCTTCCGTTCAGCGCGTACCTGAGGTTTTCAAGGAATGCACCGGTCACTTCCTTGTCGCAGGTGTCCAGCAGCACGGCCTTTTCGTCCAGCAGCACATAGGCGTTGTAGCTTACGCCGAAGGGAATGGGGTATACGTTTTCAAACAGGTGCAGGCGCCTGTCGCTTGCGCCGACGTAGATCAGGTCGCTTGAAATGCGTTTTGTGTTCTGCATGATATCCTCTCCTGTGTTTTGAAATCAGGTTTTTGTGAAGGCATCGGTATCCAGCGATGCGCGCTTCCAGCCGAGCGTTTCCGAAAAGGCGAGCAGCCCCATCCCCAGCACCATCACGGCATAGGTCAGAAGATGCGGCAGGTCGGATTTGTCAAGCGCGAACTCCACCGCCACGAAAATGCCGGCGGCGACGAGCCCGAGGATGGGCGGCAGGAAGCGATTTCTTTGGGTCTTTGGCGTTTTCAGCGCATAATAGAGCAGAATGCCCTCCATCACCAGCATGCAAAGCAGCTGCTCCACCTTCACAAATTCGTGCCATACAAAGCTCATCCTGCGAAGGCTTTCGCACAGGATCTGCGGCAGGCAGAAGTAAAAGAGCGATCGGATAAAACGGTCCTTTTTGAGGCCGAATACCGACAGTGCGAAGACTGCCAGGCAGCAGATCCCTTCCAGCACGAAAACGGCCAGATAATATTCGTCCCATTCGTTTCCGATGCTGATGGGAAACCTGCAGAAGAAGGGCTCGGTTTCAATGTCAAAATACCGGCCGCAGCCATACAGCTTGTTTTCCAGAAAGTATTCGCCGAAGCGCGCGACAGCGGCCATCAGAATACCTGCCGGAGCAAACCGGTTCAGCGCCTGCAGGGGACGCATGCCCGTCCATTTGCCGGCCAGCGCGGCGCCAAGGCACGCGCCCGCGGCTGCGCCGTAAAAAGAGCAGCGGAGGGGATCCAGGGTGAAGAGCGTTTCCGAAAAACCGTAGGCCAGGGTATAATCGATTTGGGTGATCATATACAGCGCCTTGCAGACAATCAGCCCGAGCGCAGACGACATCAATACCGTCAGGACGGCGCGAAAAATCGTCCGCGTGTCCCTGCGGTTCAGAAAGCAGTATACGCAGGCGGAAAGCAGCACTCCGCCGCAAAGGATCAGAAGATAAGCCGTACTCATGCGTTCCTCCGATCAGTCCGGGTCGTAGGCGGACGCGAAATAAATAATATCGGGCACCGGGCGCACGTTGGTGTCGGACGTGTTGTTGACTTTCCGGCCCATGAAAATCATCTGTACGGAATTGCCGCCGTCCAGGTTATAGGCCTGCTGCACGTCGCCCAGGGAGTAGATCAGCTTGACAAAGTTTTCCATATCCAGGCCGTACTGGGAGCAGGCGACGATCATGTATTCAAGCGGCCCCAGCTGGCAGATGGCGGAGCGGCGCGCCCGCTCGTGCGGCTTTACGTTGTCAGGACAGTTTTCCTTGTTATAGCAGATCTCGCCGTCCTTGATCAGCGCCGGGCCGAATTCAAAGGCGTTCACCACTTTTTTGCCGTCAATCACGGTCTTGTCCATATGCGCGGGGTCCTGATCGGAAAGGATCAGATGGAAATCGCCGTCCTCGTCGATCAGCAGCAGGTCGCGGTTCTTTTCCACAAAATCGCGGTACACCGTGCCCTGGCGAAGGACGTAGCCCTTGCGGTTGGAATAATAATCACCGTTGATCGCGACCACCGCGTTGGTGCGCCTGGCCATGACGCTGGCTTCCACGCGCATGCTGCTGTCGAAGCCGTAAGCGGATTCCGTGCGCAGCTGGCTGGGATTGGCGATGGTGATATAGGCCACATAATAGGTGCAGTACAGTTCCTCGCTTTCCACGCGTTCGCGGATGACGTGGATGGAAGGATCCTCATATTCCATTTTGCCCTGCTCGTATTTTTCCCGCAGAGGCATCCCGGCGGAAAAATCCATCGGCAGGGTCACGATCTCGCCGAACGCGCAGGGCGTGATCAGCGAAAGCGTCAATAGCAGGGCAAGAAATCGGCGCACTGAAAATCGCATGGCACAAATCTCCTTTACGTTTCATGCGTCTATTATATGTAAAAACCCCATCCTGCGCAAGAAAAACGAAATGGAAAAAACGAAACGCCCAAAGGGCCTGAAACAACGCTTGCAAACCTTGTGCCGATGGGGTATAATCGTTTCACCCGCAACGGGGAAGCGCCGCGCAATTGCCTTTCAAGAGAGCTGCCGGAGGGTGCAAGGCAGCAGGGCACGGGCGGTTTTCCACCCCGCAGGGAGCGGATGATGAATCCGCGGGGCGGCCCCTTACAGCCGTTTGAGCGCCCTTCCTTTAAGCGAAGGGTAACCGGGTGGCACCGCGGTCACATCGTCCCGGATGAGGGACGGTTTTTCTTTATTTTGGCGACAACGGCCGAAACGGCCTGCACAGGAGGGTATAGCATGCTTGACATTAACCTTGTACGCACCAATCCGGATCTGGTCCGGGAAAACATCCGGAAAAAATTCCAGGACGCAAAGCTTCCGCTCGTCGACGAGGTCCTGTCTCTTGACAAGGAAAACCGCGAAGCCATGCAAAGGGCCGACGCCCTGCGCAACCAGCGCAAGGTGCTGTCCAAGCAGATCGGCGCGCTGATGGGCAAGGGCCAGAAGGAAGAGGCGGAGCAGGTCAAGGCGCAGGTCAACGCCATGGCCGACGAACTGGCCGCGCTTGAACAGAAGGAAGAAGAGCTCAAGCAGGAAATCAAAAAGCGCATGATGGTGATTCCCAACATCATCGACGACAGCGTTCCCATCGGGAAGGACGACAGCGAAAACGTGGAAATCGAGCGCTTCGGCGAGCCTGTCGTGCCGGATTACGAGATCCCCTACCACGTGGACATCATGGAGCGGCTCAACGGGATCGATTTAAACAGCGCCAGGAACACCAGCGGCGCGGGCTTCTATTATCTGATGGGCGATATCGCCAGGCTCCACAGCGCTGTGCTTTCCTATGCGCGCGATTTCATGATCGACAAGGGCTTTACCTACTGCATCCCGCCGTTCATGATTCACGGCAGCGTCGTCACGGGCGTGATGAGCTTTGCCGAAATGGAAAACATGATGTACAAGATCGAGGGCG
>CAMOIA010000053.1 GCA_946615785.1 uncultured Clostridia bacterium | reverse complement strand
GGAAATATGGTCAGAAAAATTATCAAACTCGGCGACGAAAACCTGCGCAAGGTCTGCAAGCCCATGCAGAAATTCGATCTTCGGCTCTGGCTGCTGCTGCGGGACATGGCGGAAACCATGTACGACGCGGACGGCGTGGGCCTGGCGGCCCCGCAGGTGGGCATTCTTCGGCGCGTCGTCGTGATCGACGTGGGCGACGGGCTGATCGAGCTTGTCAACCCCAAAATCGTTTCCAAAGAGGGCGAGCAGGCGGGCCCCGAAGGGTGCCTGAGCGTTCCGGGAAGGCAGGGCTACGTCGTCAGGCCTGAAAAGGTGACCGTCGAAGCGCTCGACCGGAAGGGAAAGCCGATCACGGTGACCGGCGAAGGCCTGCTCGCAAGGGCCCTTTGCCACGAGATCGACCACCTGGACGGAATCGTGTATGTGGACATCATGGATCACGAGATCTTCCCGGAGGAAGAAGGCGGGGAGAAGGATGATCAGGCAGAGCCGGAAGAAACCTGACGAACGGAGATAGAAAAATGCGGATCGTGTTTATGGGCACCCCGGAATACGCGGTGCCAAGTCTTGAAAAGCTCCACGCGATGGGGCATGACATCGTCGGCGTGTTTACCCAGCCGGACAAGCCCAGCGGGCGCGGCAAAAAAATCCTCTTTTCGCCGGTCAAACAGACGGCGCTCAAAATGAACGTACCCGTGTTTCAGCCGGTGAAGATCCGCCTGGACGGCCTGGAGGATCTGAAGGCCTTAAAGCCCGATCTTTGCGTCACGGCGGCCTTCGGGCAGATCCTGTCCCGGGAAATCCTGGACATTCCTGCGCTCGGCACGGTGAACGTGCACGCGTCCCTCCTGCCCGCCTACCGCGGCTCCAGCCCGATCACCTGGGCCATCCTGAACGGCGAGAATATGACCGGCGTCACCACCATGATGACGGACGAGGGCATCGACACGGGCGATATCCTGCTTGAACGCGAGTGCCCCATTCTTCCGGAGGACACGACGGAAAGCCTGACGAAAAAGCTTTCCCTGATCGGGGCGGATTTGCTTTCGGAAACTGTCGCGGCGCTGGAGGCGGGCAATTTGCCCCGCACGGCGCAGGATCACGCGAAGGCGACGTATTTCCCCAAGATCACAAGGGAAATGCGCCTTTTGCGGTTCGATCAGGACGTTTCGCGCCTTGTGAACCAGATCCGCGCGTTCGACCCCTGGCCCGGGAGCGTGCTCAGCCTCGGCGGGGAGGAAATCAAGGTCTGGAAGGCGCAGGCGCTCGACGGCCCCTGCAGCCTGGCACCCGGAACCGTCGAGGCGGCGGACGCAAAGGAAGGCCTTGTCATCGCGGCGGGGAATGGACGCCTTCGGATTACGGAACTGCAGGCCGCCGGCGGCAAGCGGATGGACGCGCGGGATTATCTGCGCGGTCACCGCATTTCGGCAGGACATGTGGATGAGGAGCAGACCCATGGATAACAGAAAACCCTATCAGAACCGGAAATCCGCGCCGAGGCGCCCGCGGCCCAATCCCGCGCCGCCTGCGCTGCCTTCGCCCGGCCGGCGGGCGGCGCTTGAGGTGCTCAGCGCGATCGAGGAGCAGGGAACCTATGTTTCCATGGCCCTTGACGCGTATTTCGCCTCGCACCCCCTGCAGCAGGTGGAAAAGCGCTTCTGCACGAACCTGACCTATATTACCGTCGAAAACGGGATCAGGCTTTCCTACGTCCTTTCCTGCTTTTTAAAGGACGCGCAGGCCCTGAACGCAAAGGTGTACCTGATCCTGCGCATGAGCCTTGCCCAGCACCTTTTCATGGACAAGGTGCCAGACAGCGCCGTCGTGGACGAGGCGGTGAAGCTGACCCGGTATTGCGGCTGCGAGGGGCTTACGGGCCTTGTGAACGCCGTGCTGAGAAGAGCGATCCGGGAATACGAAGGGATCGCCTGGCCGGATAAAGAAACGGAGAGCGTTCGCTACCTTTCCGTCGTTTCCTCCACGCCAGAATGGCTCGCCGGCAGGCTGATCGAGGAATACGGAATGGAAGCGGCCGAACAAATCTGCACCTACCGCGGCAGCCACGCCATCACCGTCCGGGCGAACCGGCTCAAATACACCGACGCGGAATTCGAACAGAAAGTGCTTGCCAAAAAGGTCTGGCAGACGGAAAAAACGCCCTATCCGGCCTGGTATGTGCGCGGGGCGCTGGACATCGGCAAGGACGCGGATTACCGCGCCGGGGCCTTTTCCATCGAAGGCGTCAGCAGCATGCTGGCCGCGGAGGCGGTGCAGGCAAAGCCCGCCATGCAGGTGCTGGACTGCTGCGCGGCCCCCGGCGGCAAGACGGCCTATATGGCCGAACGGATGCACGGCTCCGGCCGCATCTACGCCTGGGACGTGCACGACCACAGAGTCGCGCTCATCAAGGCGACGGCGCAGCGGCTCGGCCTTGAAAACATAAGGCCCATGGTGCGCGACGCCTCCGTCCTGCGGGAGGATCTGCTGGACAGCATGGACGCCGTGCTCCTGGACGCGCCCTGCACGGGCATCGGCGTCATGGACAACAAGCCCGACATCAAATACAAGGTGACCGAGGCGCAGATTCTGGAGCTGACCGCGCTGCAGAAAAAGCTGCTGGACACCGTATGCCGGTACGTTAAAAAGGGCGGCACGCTCGTCTATTCCACCTGCAGCCTTCTGAAGGAAGAAAACGAGCGGCAGATCGCCGCTTTCCTCTCGTCGCATCCGGATTTTCACATCGATCCGCTGCCGCCTGCGTTCGGGGAAGCGCTGCTGAAGCACTGCGGCGAAAACGGCCTGCAGATCCTGCCCCCGAGGGACCATCTGGACGGGTTTTTCATCGCGAGAATGAAGCGGAGTTAAGGCGGAGATTGCCATGATCGAATTGACGGGACTGACCCCGGAGGAAACGGAGAAGCTGATCCTGGACCTTTCGGAGCCGAAATACAGGGCCGCGCAGGTGTATGCCTGGGTGCAGAAGGGCAGGGATATTACGGAAATGCACAACCTGCCAAGGTCCCTTCGCGCAAAGCTGGAAGAGACTGCCTGCGCCCAGGCGGTTCTGATCGAGCGGGAGCTTGTTTCGTCGCTTGACGGCACGCGCAAATTCCTTTTCAGGCTGCGGGACGGCAACTGCATCGAAGGCGTCCTCATGCAGTATGAATACGGCTACACGCTCTGCGTTTCGACGCAGGTCGGCTGCCGCATGGGCTGCCGTTTCTGCGCGAGCACCCTGGACGGCTGCGTGCGAAACCTCTCGGCGGGGGAGATCCTGGGGGAGGTCGTCGCGGTGCAGCGGCTTCTTGAGGAAAAGAACGCCAGAATCCGCAACGTGGTCCTGATGGGCTCGGGCGAGCCGTTTGACAATTACGACGCGGTCGTGCGCTTCCTGCGCCTTGCAAACGACGAACGCGGGCAGAACATCAGCCTGCGCCATATCTCCCTTTCCACCTGCGGCCTGGTGCCCGAGATGCTGCGCTTTGCGGACGAAGGCCTGCCGGTCACGCTCTCCATTTCCCTCCACGCGCCAAATGACCGTATCCGCCGGCAGATCATGCCCATCAGCCAGCGCTATTCGGTCCGCGAGGTGCTCGATGCGGCGAAAGTTTACCTTCAGAAAACCGGCAGACGGGTCATCTTCGAGTACGCGCTCATCCGCGGCGTCAACGCCGGGTGCGAGCACGCCGAGGAGCTCGCGGCGCTTCTTCGCGGCATGCAGTGCCACGTCAACGTGATCCCGCTCAACGCCGTGCCGGAACGGCATCTGGAGGGCGTTTCGGAGGCGGAGGTGACCGCGTTTTTGAAAACGCTTGAAAAAAACCATATTTCCGCGACCCGGCGCAGGGAAATGGGCGACGATATCGAAGGCGCCTGCGGCCAGCTCAGAAAGAAAACCATGAGGGAGGAGCAAGCGGATGCAAATCGCTTTTAAAACCGATATCGGGCTTGTGCGTTCCAGCAACCAGGACGCGCTGATCATCTCATCCGATCAGCGCCTGTTCGGCGTGGCGGACGGCATGGGGGGCCACAGGGGCGGGAACATCGCCAGCGCCCTTGCCGCTTCCACCATTCTTTCCTTCACGCAGGGGAGCGAGCCGGAGGAAGACCGGCTGAAGAAAAGCATTCAGGCCGCGAACGAGGCGATTTATACGCGCCAGCTCGGCGTGAGCGAGCTTTCCGGCATGGGCACCACGGTCACCGTGCTCTGGGACGCGGGGGAAAACATGCTGCTTGGCCACGTCGGGGATTCCAGGGCCTACCTTTTCCGGGACGGCATGCTCCGGCAGCTATCGGTGGATCATTCGGTTGTGCGCGAACTGGTTTTGCAGGGTGTGATCACCGAAGCGGAAGCGAAGATCCACCCCTACCGGCACATGATCACGCGGGCGGTCGGCACGGACCTGGACGTGGAGGTGGACCTGCTTTCCGTACCCAGAGAGAAGGACGACACCTGGCTTGTGTGCTCTGACGGATTGACGGAATACCTTGCGGACGACGAGATCTGCGAGGGGCTTCTTCGCGAATCCCTTGAGCGCGCTGTCGACTGGATGGTGAAAACGGCCCTGGAAAGGGGCGGCAAGGATAATATATCCGTGGTTGCCGCAAGGGGAGCGGTATGACGGATTTCAGAGACGGGATGCTGCTTGATGACCGCTACGAGATCCGCAACTTCATCGGCAAAGGCGGCATGGCGCTCGTCTACAGGGCGAAGGATTTAAGGACGGGCCACGACGTCGCGGTCAAGGTTTTAAGGCCGGATCTTGCCAAGGACGAGGAGTTCCTCGAACGCTTCGACCGCGAAGCTTCCGCGGCGAGCAAGATGAGCCACCACAACATCGTCAACCTCCTGGACGTCGGGCAGGCCGACGGGCTCAGGTACCTCGTCATGGAATATGTGAAGGGGAAAACGCTCAAGGAGGTCATCCGCGAAAGAGCACCCCTGCCGCCCATGATCGCCGGGCAGATCGCCATCCGGATCCTTTCAGCCCTGCAGCACGCGCACGACAACGGGATCATTCACCGGGACATCAAGCCCCAGAACATCCTTGTGCATTCCGAGGGCCACATCAAGGTGGCCGATTTCGGCATCGCGCGGGTCGCGGGCGCGGGCACCATTTCCAAGGCGGACAGCATGATGGGCTCGGTGTATTATTTTTCACCGGAGCAGGCGCGCGGCGAGGACGTGACGGCCGCGAGCGATATTTACAGCGTGGGCGTGGTGCTTTATGAAATGCTCACCGGCAAGGTGCCCTTTGACGGCGATTCGCCGGTGACGGTGGCCATGCTGCAGATCAGCGGCGAGGCGGCGCCGATTTCGTCCATTGTGCCAAACGTCCCGCCGGCCATGGAGCAGGTGGTTCGCAGGGCCATGCAGAAACGGCCGGAGATGCGCTATCAGACGGCGCTGGAAATGGCCAGGGACCTGCGCCGCGCCATGGAGGACCCGAACGGGCAGTGGGATACCGGAGCGCAGGACGATAAGATGTTCCGGCGCCTTTCCCAGGACACCTCGCCGACGCCGCCCCCGATCCACTGGAAAAACAGGCTTCGGTCCCTGGTCGCGGCGGTCCTGATCGGGGCCCTGGTGCTGACGGGGCTCGGCGTGGGCATTTACAGCGCGTACGACCTGATCGTCAATTCGACCGAAGTGCCCTATCTTCTGGACGAAACGGAGGACAACGCCGTCAGGCAGCTTTCCCGTTCCGGCCTTCGGGCCACCATCACCCGAACCAGCGACAACGATAAGCCCGTCGGCACGGTGATCATGCAGGCCCCGGATTACAGCACCCGGCTGAAAAAGGGGGAGACCGTCGCGCTGACCATTTCCACCGGTCCCAAGGAACAGGTGGTGCCGGATCTCAAGGGCATGAGCGCTTCCGCAGCGGAGGAGATGCTTGAAAAGAGCGGCTTTAAAATGATCATCATTCCGGAGCGGGCGCTTTCCCGCGAGCCGCTTGACACCGTGCTCATTCAGACCCCGGAAGCGGGCGACCTGCTCTCGGTGAACGGGATCGTGCAGGTGACCTTAAGCGGCGGCAGCGTGCAGCTGCCCGATCTGATCGGCACGCCGCGGGAAAAGGCGGAAAGAACGCTCGAATCGCTCGGGATCGCCGTCAGGGAAACCAAGGAAGTGGCGACCGCGGACGAAACGAAAGCCGGGCTTGTCGCCGCGCTGCAGTATTTCGACAGTCAGGATTATCCTATCGATACCGGCACTGCAGTGCTGCAGACGGAAAAAACGAGCGTGATCATCGCGTATTACGTCAGTCAATAAGCCCGACGGGCGAATGCCGGGGGCAAAGGAGAATCGGCCATCTTGATGATGCACGGCACATTGGTAAAAGGCATGGGCGGGCTGTATACGGTGCGCTCCGACGAGGGCGAAACCTATATCCTGCGCGCTAAGAAAAAATTCCGCAAGGCGCAGATCGTGCCGCTCACGGGGGACAGGGTGCTGTTCACCCCGGGTTCAGTCAGCGACGAGCACGGCTGGATCGAGGAGATCGAACCCCGGGACAATTTTTCGATCCGTCCCCCGGTCGCGAACCTGAGCCTGCTTTGCATCGTCGTCTGCGCAGTGCCGGAGCCGGACTGGCTGCTTGTGGACAAGCTGCTTGTGTACGCGAACCGCCAGGGGATCAAACCGCTGATCGTCGTCACCAAGACGGAGCTTGACGGCGGGGAAACGTTCTGCCGCGCACAGCGCATGTACGCCGGTTCCGGCGCCGATTTGGCGGAGGTCAGCGCCTTTGAAGGCGTTGGCATCGCAGCGCTCAAAGCGATGCTGCAGGGGGAAACGGCCTGCTTTGCGGGGCAGAGCGGCGTGGGCAAATCCACGCTGCTCAACGCGCTTTTTCACCTGGACGCGCTGACCGGGTCCGTGAGTGAAAAAATCAGCCGGGGAAAAAACACGACGCGCCATACCGAGCTCTTTTTCGTGGACGGGTGCCGCGTGCTGGATACGCCGGGCTTCAGTCTGCTGGAGCTTGAAAAAACGATGGAGCCGCTTACCCTGCAGGACGCCTACCCGGAATTTGAAAAATACAGGGGATGCTGCCGGTTCGACCCCTGCTATCACCGTTCGGAGCCGGGGTGCCTTGTGAAGGAAAGCGTCGACGCGGGCATCATCGACCGTGAACGGTATGAACGGTATACCCTGCTTCTTTCGCAGTGCGAGGAAACCTGGGGCAAACGCTATCGCTCGTAGAAAAGGAGTCCATTTGTCTAATGGGGAAGAAAAAAGCGCGCCACGCGCCTTCGCAGGGCGGATCGCTCTGGCAGAAGCCGAAAAAGAGCCTCGGGCAGAATTTCATTCTGGACGAAGGGCTTCTGGAAAGCCTCTATGCCCTGACCGGCATCGGGGACGGCGCGTTGGCGCTTGAAATCGGCGCGGGGCTTGGGACGCTGACCAAGGTGCTTGCGAAGCACTGCCGGGAAGTGATCACGATCGAACTGGATCATACGCTCGTCCCGCTCCTTCGCGTCATGTTTGAAAAGCAACCTGTCCGCGTGGTCGAGGGCGACGCGCTGAAGATCGATCTTGGTGAACTCACGGCTCAGTGGGATCGGTTTCACGTCGTCGCGAACATTCCCTATTACCTGACGACCGACCTTGTGACCCGGCTTCTGTTTTCGCGCCTTCCGATCGATACCATGAACCTGATGGTGCAGAAGGAGGCGGCGCAGCGGCTGACCGCCGGCATCGGTGAGGAAGGGTACTGCCTGTTAAGCCTGCAGTGCGCGTATTTCGGCACCGCGCGCATTCTGCAGGAGGTCGGGAAGGAATGCTTCGACCCGGTGCCGAAGGTGGACAGCGCCTTTGTTTCCATGACCTTCGGAACCCCGAAATACCGGGACGACGCAGCGCTTGAAAAGCGGTTTTTCAAAATCATCACAGCCGCGTTCGCCATGCGCCGAAAGACCCTGCAGAACAATCTGATGAACGCGTTTTCCTTAAGCCGCGAAGAGGCCGGGGCCTGGCTTGAAAGCGCCGGCATCGACTCCATGGCGAGGGGGGAGACGGTGCCGCTGGAGGCGTTTTACCGCCTGACGGAGTGCGGGGCCTGAAGCAAACGACCATACCCCAAGGATAAGCAAACAAAAAAAGGCGTGCACATGCACGTCTCTTTTTTCATCAGTTCAAAAAAGTCGTTTCCTTACGCTTCGGCCGCGACGTCGGCGGTCTTCACTTCACGAACGGCGCGCTGCACATAGCCATTGCGCAGGCAGCGGGTGCAAACGTTCGCATGGATGGTGCGGTTGTCGTCCAGCACGATGCGGACACGCTGCACGTTGGGAGCCCAGGTACGGTTGGTCTTCCTGTTGGAATGGCTCACATTATGACCGGTCATAAGTCCTTTTCCACACACCTGACAAAACTTGCCCATAATCATTACCTCCAGGGGAATGTTGTTTAAAC
>CAMOIA010000052.1 GCA_946615785.1 uncultured Clostridia bacterium | reverse complement strand
GCTTTCCTGCGAAACCCTGCACTGCAAAAAGCGAGGTCCAGGAGATGGATCTCCTGGCGCAGGGGTCCCGGGGGCCGCGGAAGCCCCCGGGCGTTCCCCCAACGCAGCAGGCTTAAAGCCACCAGCTTTCCTGCGGCTTACCCTTCCACCTTTTCCAGCGCCACGCCGCAGCGGCAGGGCAGGTAGATCCGGATGCCCAGGCCGTCCTGTGTTTCCTGCGCGCGGTACACATAGTCCAGGCTGACCCGGCCCTGCCCGCCGTAGGGCTCGTCGTCGGTGCTCAGGATCGCGCGGTACCCGCCCGCGCCGGTCGTCCGGCAGCTGATGAAGACGCTTTCCTGCGACCAGGTGGGGTGCAGGTTGAAGGCGAAGAGAAGCCCGCCGCGGGAGAAGAGCAGGAGCTTGCGCTCATCGTCGATCCACAGGTTTTCCGCGGGCCCGGTGCAGTGCAGGCGATGGGTATTGACCAGATAGGTCATGGCGCGGTCGAACGCCGCAAGCCAGTCGAACTTCATTTCCCTGTTCTGCACAAGCGACCACTGGCGCCGCGCGTAATGATAGCTCCAGCCATTGCCCTCCCGGGGGAAATCCACCCATTCCGGGTGCCCGAATTCATTACCGATGAAGTTCAGGTACCCGTTGCCCGCCGTCGTGCAGGTCAGGAAACGGATGACCTTGTGCATATCGATCGCGCGGTCCATGCTGGGGGTGTGGTAATCCTTGCGCATCCCGGTATACATTTCCGCGTCCGCCATCCTGAACATAAGGGTCTTGTCGCCCACCAGCGCCTGGTCGTGGGATTCCGCGTAGCCGATGCTCATTTCGCCGTTCCTGCCGGTGGTAAGCTCGTGCCACAGGCCGAACATGTTCCAGTCCTCCTGGCGCTGATCCTTCACGAGCTTGATCCAGATATCGGGAATGCCCATAGCCAGGCGGTAGTCAAAGCCGACGCCGCCGTATTCCAGCGGCAGGCACATGCCCGGGAACCCGCTCATATCCTCGGCCACCGTCATGGCCTTGGGATTGACGCCGTGAATCAGTTCGTTTGCGAGCATCAGGTAGATGCGTCCGTCCACGTTGGTGTTCATGGAGAAATAATCGGAATACTGCGTAAAATTACAGTACCCGTGGTTTTCGTACATCATGCTGGTCACGCCGTCGAACCGGAAACCGTCGAAATGAAATTCCTCCATCCAGTATTTCAGGTTGGACAGAAGGAAATGCAGCACTTCCTGCTTGCCGTAGTCAAAAATCCGCGTTTTCCAGGCGGGATGCCATCCGCGTCCGCCATCGTGGAAATACTGATAATCCGTGCCGTCCATCTGGTTCAGCCCCTCGCCGAGGTTCGGGCAGGCGTGGCTGTGCACCACGTCGAGCAGGACGCAAAGGCCCATGCCGTGCGCCTTGTTGATCAGGTATTTCAGGTCCTCCGGCGTCCCGTAGCGGTGGGACGGCGCGAAATAATTGGTTACCTGATAGCCGAAGGACGCGTAATAGGGATGCTCCTGGATGGCCATCAGCTGCACCGTATTGTATCCGCCGTTTTTGATCCACGGCAGCGTCAGATCGGCAAACTCACGGTAGGAGCCGACGTGCCCGTGTTCCTGGGCCATGCCGATGTGCGCTTCGTAAATCATGGGCGATTCGGGGCGCTGCTTCAAGAAGCGCTCCTGATCCGTCCAGGCGAAGGGCTTCTCCGGCATCCAGATGCGCCCGCAGAGCATTTTGGTGCGCATGTCCATTTCACAGAGCGTCATGTACGCCGGGATGCGCTCAAAGCTGATGCCCTGCCGTCCCACGATCAGCTTTACGTACTGCCCGTGTCGGAGCGCGTCCTCGCCCTCCAGCTTCAGTTCCCATACCCCGTTTCCGATGTTCGTGAGCGGATGATCCCACTTGGCCCAGCCGTTGAAATCGCCGGTCAGCCACGCCGCGTCCGCGCCGGGCAGCCATTCACGGTACACCCAGCCGCCCTCGGTGCGGTGAAAGCCGAAATAGCGGTGCCCGTTTGCAAAATCGGAAAGGCTCCCGCCGCCATTCAGTGTTTCCCGGCGTGCATTGTAGCGGTCCAGATGCATCCTGATTTCGCCCGCATACGGGGTCAGGGCCGGATCCTTCTCCATTAAAAGCTGCAGCGCGTTGTCGACATGAATCATGTGAAAGCCCCTTTCTTATGTCATTTGAGCCGTTTTTTCGATTGTCATTCGTTCCCTTCCGGAAGATACGCGATCGGCACGGTCACGCCGGCGGCCTCCTGCGCCGCCGTCTGCCCGTCCGGATTCATGGGAATAAAGCCGTAGAGGATCAGGGACTTAAGGGTCCCTTTCATTTCGGAAAAGGTCATGGGCACGGAGGATACGGCCCCGGGCTGAAGGGACTGCCCCGCGTTCATGAACGGCACGGTCCATTCCCCCGCGTCCGTGACCGCCGTCGCGGTCGCGTTCCTGCCGATCACGCATTCCGTATCGCCGATCCGGTAGCGCAGGATCACAGTGCCGCCGCTCGCGCGCTGGTCCACGGTAAAGGCAATGTCCTTCCAGTCGGCCTTGCCGAAGTACCGGCCGGACGTCGGCGTGAAAACAGGCGTATCCGTCTGCGTAAACAGCGCCCTCACCGCAGCGGCCGGCCCTTTCAGGGGCGCGAGCCACGCCTCATCCCCAAACCAGACGGCGGCGTTCAGCGCCAGAAGAAAAATCAGCGCAAAAAGCAGCACGGGATGCCGCTTTCCCCCATCGTGCCGGACGGGGCCTTCCCCGCCCGTCTCCGTTTCCGCGGGCACTTCGGCGCGGTGCCGCTCCGTTTCCCTCGGAAGATGCTTCATCGCCGCCTCCAGGTGCTGCTCTACGGCCTTAGCGTCCTCTTCCCTTGCAAAGCAGGCCCGAAAAACGGCAGAAAGCTCCGGAAGGCAATCGTCAAACCCGGAAAGGAGGGGCATTTTCTCCGCGTACGGAAAGCTTCCGTTCAGAATCGCCTGCCGCTCCTCCGCCTCCGGCTGCCGTCCGGTCAGTTTCAGAAACAGAAGCGTGCCGAACCTGTAAAGATCCTCAGACGCTTCCGCTTTGACGGGCTTTTGTCCTTTCGCGGCGCCTGATAAAAGCACCTCTTCCCCAAAGGCGACGGAGGTGTCCAGATCGGCAAGGCGCACGCTGCCCCCGCGGGTAAGAAACACCTGCTCCCACCGAAGGTCTCCGCAGGCCACGCCGTTTTCATGCAGCGCCGAGAGCTGCCGCGCCACGTCCCGAAACAGCATGAGAACGCCAAAGGGCGTCTCCTCCTTGTCCCGCAGGCGCATCACGCTGCCCTCGGAAGGATCCGTCAGCGCATAGGCCGTTCCGTTTGCCGTCCCATAATGGAAGATTCCCTGCGGATACAGGGCCGCGTATGTGCTCTTGCCCTCCAGGAACCGCTCGCGCCGCTTTTCAAAAAACGCGCGGTCCTGCCGGCTGGTTTTGAATTGATCGCCCCGGCGGCTGACCGTCATGTCCGCCGGATAAAACTCCTTCACCAGGATCTCCCTGCCGCCGCCGCCCGCGTCGCGGCTTTCCGCCAGGTAATTCAGGCACTCCCGCCCGAAGGAAAAGCATTTGCGCACCACAAGGCGTCGCTTTTCGTGCCCCAGGCGCACCGTCAGGGCCGCGCCCCTTGCAAGCGGCGTCCTCTCGTCCGTTACCGTCTTCTTCTCCATGGTCTCCCCCGCTCAAAAAGCAAGCAGCCTGAAATACAGCCCCGCGAGCAGCGCGATCACAAGCAGCGCGATCAGCACCCACAATACCGTGCGCCAGGGATCCCCGCGCCGCCTTCGTTCCCATCTGGCGCCGGGCAGCATCAGCAGGGCATATACCCGCTGCGCACGCAGAAAGGCCAGGGGTTCCTCCTCCTCTGAGACCGCGCGCACGTCCGTCGCGGAAACGACCCTCGCCTCCGGATAGCGCCTTAGAAGCGCGGAAAGCAGCTCCGCACCGCTTCGCGCGCGAAAGGGAAACCTCCTTTTCGGCGCGACCAGCGCGTAATCCTCCTGCCGCTTCACGCCGGCGATATCGTAGGTGAGTATCACCCTGGAGAGCACTTCCCGCCCGGCCGGGAACCCGCTGCGCACGGCGGTGGAGAAATCCGCCCGCACCCGGATCGCGGAGCGGTTCACAAAAAGCCACCGGTTCACCTCATCGATCAGCGCGTCCTCGCCCGAAAGGCTCCTGCCGCCAAAGCTCTTCATGCCCCGCACGGTCAGCGGTTCGCCGCAGTGCGGACAGGTTTTTTCCATCGGGTTCACCCGCTTCTGGCATTTGGGACACAGCCCCGACGGCCCCATGCGACGCTTTGCTTCCGCGATCCCGGCGTCCTCCCGTTCGTTCTCGGTTTCAGGCATGGCGGGCAGGCGGGCGGCGGCGCGGGCGTCCGACAGACGGACGCAAAGCAAAACGGCGGCAGATGAGAGCACAAGCGCCGCCAGGATCAAATACAAGAGCATGTCCCTTCCTCCGGATGAACGGTTTCAACCCTATCACTATAAAGCAGAACTGTCCGAAATTGCAAGTGCTCCGGCGTTATTTTACACCGCTTTCAAAAGAAAACGGGATTTTGCTTTTGAAGGCAGGGAAAACAGCGACGGGCGGAGAATTGTAAGCTATCAACGAATACCGCCAAGGGGGTATCCCACAATGAAGGGAAAAGCACTCGCCCTGGCCGCGCTGCTTTTTTGCTGTGCGTTTTTATGCGGCTGCGAGCCAAAGCAGCAGGCGGAGGAACCCGCCCTGGTCCTCGGCTTCAGCCAGCTCGGCAGCGAAAGCTCGTTCCGCATCGGCAACACCAAGGACATCGAAGAAAAGGCGAAGACCTACGGCGTCAGCCTGATGATGGACAACGCCAACCAGAAGCAGGAAAACCAGATCAACGCCATCCGCCGTTTCATCGCCTATCGGGTGGACGTGATCGCCTTTTCGCCCATCGTGGAGGAAGGGTGGGACAACGTTCTCAACGAAGCCCGTCAGGCCGGCATTCCGGTGATCCTGGTGGACCGTACCATCAAAACGGAAGATGAGAGCCTGTACCTGAGCCAGATCGGCGCGGACTTTTACGAGGAGGGCGTTATGGCCGCCAGGTACCTGATGCGAAAGGCGGACGCGCTTCAAAGGGATACGCTTCACATTGTCGAAATCACCGGTACGGAAAACTCGACGCCCATGAAGCAGCGCCACGACGGTTTCTGGGACACCGTCGCCGGGGATCCGAGAATGGTGCTGCTCGAGAGCGTCAACGGCGATTTTCTGCGCAGCCGCGGCGCGGAAAGCATGCGCTATCTGCTGGAAAAATACGGCGACCAGATCGACGTGATTTTCAGCCATAACGACGAAATGACCATGGGCGCGCTGCCGGAGATCGAACAGGCCGGCTACACGCCGGGACGGGACATGATCCTCATCTCCATCGACGCGGGACAGGAAGCCATCGATATCCTCAAGGCCGGGAAAATCAACTGCATCGTGGAATGCACGCCGATGCTCGGATCGCTTTTGATGGAAACCGCCCTGAACGTAAAGGAAGGCAGGGAAGTGGAGCGGGTGATCCACCCTGCCGAGCGCGTCTTCAGCGACGAGGACGACCTGTCGGCGCTTTTGCCGCGGGGGTACTGATATGAGCAGGAACCGCTGGAACATGAGCATTGCCAGCCGCATCAAAGGCATGGGCTGGCAGATCCTGCTGCTGCTGATCGTGCCGGTAATCGTCAGCGTGTCGCTGATGCTGGTTTTTTCGATCCGCTATTCGCGGTCCATGGAGCGCATGGGCGCCGTCGCCGCGCTCAAGCCCGTGGTTTCAGACGGCATCCCCGGCGCCGTCTGGCGCGTGGTCAGCGGGCGCGAAACGATGACGGAAAGCCAGACCTACGCCCTGATCGCGCAGGCCGACGAAACGATGGAAACGATCACCCGAACCTCCGACGAAAACGGCAAGCTGGAGCTGATCATCGCCCGCCGCACCATGGACACCCTGCAGCAGTATGTCGACAGAATCCGCGACAGCATCCTTCAGGGCGGGCGCGTGACCGAAAACGAACAGGTTCTGGCCGAAATCCGGGATGTAGCGGGCCTTGTCGTCAGCATGCTCAACGACTACATCACCGGCGAAATCAATTCCGCCGCCGCCATGAGTGCCCGATTGAACCAGGTTGCGCTGTATACGGCGGTCTTTGAGGTGCTGCTCGCGCTCTTTGCCATGCTGATGGCGAGCCACGCGGCCCGCTCCACCGTGCGTTTCGTCCGCCAGCCCATTCAGATGCTTGAAAGCGTTACCGCAAGGCTCGCGGAAGGCGACATGCGCGCGCGCCTGCCCACCACCAATGTGGAAGAACTGTGGAACCTGACCGGCCAGGTCAACATCATGGCCGATAACCTGGACACCATGATGCAGCAGCGCATCCGCGACGAAAGAACCCTCAAGAAGGCGGAGCTTCGCACCCTGCAGGCCCAGATCAACCCCCATTTCCTGTACAACACGCTGGACGCCATTGTGTGGAAGGCCGAGGCAGGCGAGCAGGCGGAAGTGATCCAGCTCACCCGCGCCCTGAGCGATTTTTTCCGCATCAGCCTTTCCTCCGGCGCGGACTGGATTCCCATCAGCCAGGAAAAAAAGCACATCGCCGGCTACCTGAGCATTCAAAAGACCCGTTACCGGGACATTCTGGATTACGAGATCGACATTCCCGAAGAAATGCACGATTACTACATCCTGAAGCTGCTTTTGCAGCCGCTGGTTGAAAACGCGCTGTACCACGGCATCAAATACAAACGCGGCGGCGGCAGGATTCTGGTCTCGGGCAAAATGGAAGGAAAACACATGCTGTTTTCCGTCAGCGATACCGGAAAGGGCATGGACGCGGAAACGCTTGCCGCGCTTCAGGCGCGGATGGCGGAAAAGCAGGTGGTGCAGACGCCGCCCCTGCACGGCTTCGGCCTTGCAAACGTGAACCTGCGCATCCGCCTGTACTACAACCAGGCGGAAGGGCTGCACATCGAAAGCGGCGCGGACGGCACGCGCGTATCCTTCTGCGTGCCCTGCCGCACGAGAGAGGAAATTGAAAATGACCAAAGTCTTTCTGGTTGACGACGAAATTGTGATCCGCGAGGGCATCCGCAATTCCTTTCCCTGGGACGAAGCCGATTATCAGCTGGTCGGGGAAGCGCCAGACGGCGAGATCGCCCTTTCCATGATCCGGGATACCAAGCCTGACATCCTTGTGACGGATATCCGCATGCCTTTCATGGACGGTCTGGAGCTTTGCCGCGTGGTACGGCGGCAGATGCCCTGGATCGGTATCGTCATCCTGAGCGGATACGACGAATTCGAGTACGCCCGCAAAGCCCTCCAGCTGGGCGTAAGAGAATACCTGCTCAAGCCCATCACCGCCCGTGAACTGCGCGAGGCGCTGGACAGGGTGAACGCGCTCATCGCCGCGGAGCAGGAGCGCACGCCGCTTTTTAAAGGGGACAGCCTGTTTGTGAAGGAAAAGCTGCTCTCTACCCTCTATTCCGAGGACGCGGCCGCAACGGATGCCGCAAACGTGATCGACCAATTGCGCGCCATGGGCGTACAGATCCTCGCCGGCCGGTACGTGGTCGTCGACGCCGCCTTTACCCCAAAGGACCGGGGACTGGACGCGCTTCGGGAACTGGCCGAGGGCAGCGGCGGGATCGTCCACGTCACGGGAAGCCGCACCGGCGGACGAATCCTGATTCTGGGCGACAGCGACGCGGACGCCGAGGAGCGAGCCTACGCGTTCGCGGCCTCCTGCGCAACTGAGCTTGAAAGAAACGGCTGCGGCAGCATCCGTCTGAGCATCGGGGAAACCGTTTCCGCCCCGGAGCGCATCATCGACAGCATGAAGAGCGCCGCGCACATCCGCCATGTTCTCGGCGACCAGACGCGGGATAAGCCCCTGATCATCGGCGTAAGGGACTTCGGCGACGCCTGCGACGGCGGAAACGCCCATACCGTGACCGCAAGGGCCCGCCTGTACATGGCCGAGCATTATACCGATTCCAGCCTCATGCTTCGGGACGTCAGCAGCGCGGTCGGCATGAGCGAAAGCCGGTTTTCCACCGTATTTTCGCAGGAAAGCGGAAAAACGTTCACCGAATACCTGACCTATTTAAGGCTTCATAAGGCCAAGGAACTGCTGAAAAACACCGATCGGAAAAACACGCAGATCGCCCAGGACGTCGGGTATAACGACGCCCATTATTTCAGCTACCTGTTTCGGAAAAACATGGGCATGACCCCCGGAGAATACCGCGCGCAGCATCAAAACGAACCGGAATAAAAGCATTTTGAACGATTCATGGTCAAAACGGAAAAAAACAGAATCAATTTGAACCGGCAAAGGAAATTATTCTATTTTTTACATGGCAAAAACGGTGTATATTCTTCCTAACAAGGGGTTTGAAGGCCCCGAAAACTGAAGGAGGAACACCATATGAAGAAATTCTTTGCCCTTTTGCTCTCGCTCATCCTGTGCCTGAGCCTGGCCGTGACCGTTCACGCGGACGACCTGATCAAGGTCGGCATCATTAACCTTGATCCCGCCGAATCC
>CAMOIA010000051.1 GCA_946615785.1 uncultured Clostridia bacterium | reverse complement strand
CGGAAATATACCAAGGAATTGATTCTGGACCTCATGTGCGCGCTTCTTACCACGGTGAACGCGCTGGTGTTCCCGATGATCGTGCGCTCGATCACGAACCGGGCCGTCACGGACCCTGCGAGCATCGCGCTCTCCTGGGTGCTGTCGCTGGGCGCGGTGTACCTGGTGCTCCGCGTGATCGATTCGGCCGCGAATTACTTCATGCAGGCGCACGGGCATATCATGGGCGCAAGGCTCGAGACCGATATGCGCTCGGAGCTTTTTTCGCACCTGCAGCGCCTTTCCTTCCGCTATTACAGCTCCACCAAAATCGGCCAGATCATGAGCCGGATCACGAGCGATCTGTTTGACGTGACGGAGTTCTGCCACCATTTTCCGGAAGAGGTGCTCATCGCCGCGGTGCAGATCACGGTGTCCTTTGTCATCCTGGTCAGAATCAGCCCGGTGCTGACGCTGCTCATTTTCATGCTGCTCCCGCTCATGATCTTCTTCACCCGGCGCTATTCCAGGCAGATGAGATCCGCCTTCAAGCGGACGCGGCACCAGGTGGGCGAAATCAACAGCCAGGTGGAGGACAGCCTGCTGGGCATCCGGGTGGTGAAATCCTTTGCCAACGAGGGGATGGAATGCCGCAAATTCGAAGACGGCAACGTCACCTTCCTGAAGCTGAAGAAGATCCAGTATCACTATATGGCGGCCTTCGGCACCGTAAACCGGCTGTTTGACGCGCTGATGTACCTGATGGTGCTGGTTGCGGGCGCTTTGTTTCTGCGCGACGGCAAAATCAACGCGGGCGATTATACGGCTTTTCTTCTGTACGTTTCCACCCTGCTCAATTCCATCCGCCGCATCGTGGAATTCACCGAGCAGTTCCAGCGGGGCATGACGGGCATCGAGCGCTTTTTCGAGGTGATGGATACGCCCGTGGACATCGAAGACGAACCCGACGCAAGGCCCCTGCCCAAAGCTCTCAAGGGCGAGGTGGACTTTGAGCACGTTTCCTTCCATTACGAGGACGATTCTTCGCGCAATGTCCTGAGCGATCTGAACATGCACGTGCAGGCCGGAAAGAATATTGCCGTCGTGGGGCCGAGCGGCAGCGGCAAAACCACGCTTTGCAACCTGATCCCCCGGTTTTACGATGTGAACGAGGGCCGCATTCTGATCGACGGGCAGGACATCCGGAAAACAAAGCTCGAAAGCCTTCGGAATGCCATCGGCATGGTGCAGCAGGAGGTCTATCTCTTCTCCGGCACGGTGTATGACAACATCGTCTACGGCAAGCCCGGGGCGAGCCGGGAAGAGGTTGAGCTTGCGGCAAAGCGCGCCGGCGCGGACGGTTTTATCCGCGATCTGCCGGACGGTTACGACACTTATATCGGCGAGCGGGGCGTGAAGCTTTCCGGCGGACAGAAGCAGCGGCTTTCCATCGCCCGCGTCTTTTTGAAAAACCCGCCCATTCTGATCCTGGACGAGGCCACGAGCGCGCTGGACAACGAAAGCGAAATGCTGGTGCAGCGTTCGCTGGAAGCGCTTGCCAGGGGCCGCACCACCTTTACCATCGCCCACAGGCTGACCACCATCCGCCATGCCGACGAGATCTGGGTGCTGACGGACAAGGGGATCGAGGAGACCGGCACCCACCGTGAGCTGATCGAAAAAGGCGGCGTTTACAGCGAACTGTACCGGATGTATACAAGCGAATGACGCCCCGAAGCATTTGCTTTCTTTGGCAATGCATAGTATAATGACCCGGATGTGATATCAAAGGGAGGCGTTCCTGACGTGAAAAATGATCGTACCGCAAGGTTTCGGATTCTTGCCCTGATTGCCTGTGCCGTGATGGCGCTTACTTCCTGCTCCGCGCTTGCGGCGGGCGGCAGCCTGGCCGGCGGCGACGGCTCTCTTGGCGGCGGCAAAAGCAGAAAGCACATTGCCCGCGGCTTCAGCTGGGTTTTGAAGCCTGACGCCGCCAAGGACGCGCAGGGCAGTCTGGAAAGCCTTGAAACCGAGGCGGGCCGCAGCGCCTACGTGGCTGGGGTGCTGAGCGATCTGTATACCAATAAGCTGCTGGAAGCGGACAAAATCGACCTGAATACCTGCCTGATGGGCTGGGAAGTGAAAGACGGCAGGCTTGCCGTGGAGATGGTCATCCGCTATGACGGTCAGCCCTTCATCATGCTGACGGCCCATAACGACAAGGGCACCTGTGAAATCCTGATGGGGTACACGATGGACGTATCCGACATCGAGGCGGAAACCCGCCGTTTTTACAGGCGCAATCCCGAGGAAGCGTACCTTGACTACCTTCTGGACGGCTACCCCAACCGCGGGGAAGCTGCAAAAGACGACGTTGAAGACATGATCGTCGCGGCGGATGAAAAGCTGGCCGTCGCCATGCTGCTCATGCCCGATCCCGCAGCCATCAGGACGGTGGCCGTAAACGGCGTGTATGTGAACGAGACGCCGTACGGGCAAAAGGGCATCGAGCTCACCGGGATCGAGGTCGACGGCAAGAAGGTCACCTGCGCGTTCAGCAACCTGACCGGTCAGGACGCAAACGGCGTGACCTGGAATTATGCCTGCTATGATGAAAACGGCAGCCGCACGAGGAACGGTGCCTTCACCCTGCCGGACCTGCCTTCCGGGCAGAGCGGCATTGGCAGCATGTATCTTGACGAAAGCGCCGTCGCCGTGCTCTTCATTGAAACCGGGAGCGGCGCCGAGCAGCTGATGCCCTTTGCCGCGGCAGCGGAAGAAACCGAAGAAGGCGCTGAAGCGGCCGGAGCGGAAACCGCGTCTGAAGCATCGTCCGAGCCCGAAGAGGCCGCGGCGGAGGAAGCGAGTGCAGAGACGGCTGAGGCTGCAGAGACAGCCGAGGAGCCGGCGGAGGCCGCAGCGGAAGAAACGGCTGAGGCTGAAGAAAGCGCCGAAGAAACGGCGGAAACCGAAGGGGAAGAAGCCGGCGAAGAGACGGCTCAGGAAACAGAGGCGGAAGAAACACAGGAGCCTGAAGCGGAAGAACCTTCCGCCGAGGCGGAGAACAGCGAGGAGCCTGCGGAAGAAGCGGACGCTGAAGCTGAAAATGCGGAAGAAAACGAAATCGCTGCGGACGAAGTGCCGGAGGAAGCGGTCGACAATACCCTTGAAATCGGCGGGGTGGTCGTAAACGGACTGCCGTATGTGCTTAAAGGCGTCACGCTCACCGGCATCGAAATCGAGGGCCAGAAGGTGATGTGCGCTTTCAGCAACGAAGGTGAGGAAGACCTGACCGGCGTCCGCTGGCACTATGTCTGCTATGACGAGGGCGGGCACAAACTGCGCGAGGGCGACTTCGCCGTGCCGGACCTGCCCGCGGGACAGACGGCCGTGGGCAACATGTACATTACCAAAGGCACCGCGTACCTCTTCTTCCTGGGGGACGCCGACGCGGCGGATACGCTGGAGGGCGTAGCTGGCGAAGCACCTGAAGAAAACGCAGCGGCCGAGGAAACGGAGCCCGAGGCGCCCGAAGAAGCGCCCGCGGAAGACGAAAACCAGCTGCGCGATACCACAAAGCGCAGCCCCAAGCAGCTGTAATACCATGCCCGGGTGCCTGAGAGATCGGACATCCGGGCTTTTTGGACCGATACGGAGGATTTATGCGAACGCTGATCGAGCTTTTTGACGAAAGACCGCTTGACAATGTTCTGTCGGCGGAAATGTTCCGCCCGGAGCGGACGGTTTATATCTGTCCCCGCGAGGTCGCGCGGGATCAGAACATGCGGGAATCCCTCGAGCGGTATTTCAGGATGCGCGGCGTGGATACGGCATGTGAATTTCTGGCGGCGGACATGCTCAATCCCATGGAGGTCTCCGCGCTGCTCAAGGCGTGCTGGGAGCGGTACCCCGACGCGGCGATCGATATCTCCGGCGGAACGGACAGCGCGCTGTTCGCGGCGGGGCTTGCCTCCAATATGCCGGGGGCGTCTGTATTTACCTACAGCCGGCGCAAAAACATGTTTTTCGAAATCATGAACGCGCCGTTCGCGCACGATACGCCCTGCACCGTGCACCTCAGGTGCGCCGACTGCTTTCTGATGGCGGGTGGGGAAATGCTTCCCGGGAGGGAAGACAACTCAAAGCTTGCCGGCGCGATGGACGAGGCCATGGCGCTGTGGAATGCCTATGTGCGCTTCCGCCCCAGCTGGCATAAGATCATTACCTATATCCAGCGCATTTCCCAGGGGCGGGAAGCGGACAACACCGCCGAGGGCGATGAAACGGTAAAGGGCGACAGGGGCACGGTCACCGCGGACGCGGACTGCCTGCAGGCGCTCGCGGACGCAGGCCTGATCCGGGACCTTCGCATGTCGGGCGGCAGGGTGTTTTTCCGGTTCCGCGACGATCTTGTCCGCTTCTGGCTCAGGGACGTGGGCAGCGCCCTTGAGGTGTGCGTGTACACCGCCTGCGCAAGGTCCGGCTTTTTCGACGACGTCTGCCTGAGCGCCGTCGTGAACTGGCATTACGGCCCGAAGGGCAGCGGCAGCGTGACCAACGAGATCGACGTGATGGCGGTGCAGGACGTGCGGCCGGTTTTCATATCCTGCAAGGCGACGGACATCAAGACCGAAGCGCTGAACGAACTGAAAATCCTGCGCGACCGTTTTGGCGGCGAGGGCTCCTTTGCCGCCATCGTGACCACCTCCGCGGGCGGGAAGGATAACCTGGCCATGCGCAACCGGGCGCAGGAGCTTGGGATCAGGGTGTTCAGCCTCCAGGACGCCGAAGAGCCGGAAAAGCTCGCAAGGTACCTGAAAAACATGTACCGCTGACGTGGCGTACGGCATGCTGCGGGTGCGCCCTGGCGGCCGATCGCGCCCGGCGTTGACGGAAGCATGGCAATTTGTTATACTCGCGAACGAAACAGGCGGCCTTATGGGCCCGCCAGAAGCGCTTTGAGGCGCGCCTGCGTGATATTTGAACGCGCGGCCTCCGGCACGGGGTAAGGGAGATTGACGGCGAACGATGGCGTATGATGGAACAAATGAATTCAAGGACCGGATCCTTCTGATTACCGGGGGTACAGGGTCCTTCGGCAACGCGGTGCTCAAGCATTTTCTGAAGACAGACATTGGCGAGATCCGCATTTTCAGCCGGGACGAAAAAAAGCAGGACGATATGCGGCACGACCTGCAGGCCCGGTACCCGCAGGAGGCCAAGAAGGTCAAGTTTTATATCGGCGACGTGCGCGATCCGCGCTCCATCGCCGACGCCATGCCGGGCGTGGACCACGTATTCCATGCCGCCGCGCTCAAGCAGGTCCCTTCCTGCGAATTTTTTCCCATGCAGGCGGTGAAGACGAATATCGAGGGCACTGACAATGTGCTTCACGCCGCCGTGGAGGCGGGGGTCAAGCGGGTGGTGTGCCTGTCCACGGACAAGGCGGCCTATCCCATCAACGCCATGGGCATCAGCAAGGCCATGATGGAGCATGTCATTTACGCAAACGCCCGGGTGGCGGCGGAACGCGGCGGAACGGTCATCTGCTGCACGCGCTACGGCAACGTGATGTGCTCAAGGGGCTCGGTCATTCCGCTCTTTATCGAGCAGATCCGCTCCGGCGTTCCCATCACCGTGACCAATCCGAAAATGACCCGCTTTCTGATGAACCTGGACGAGGCGGTGGGGCTCGTGCGCTTTGCTTTTTCGCACGCGAACCCCGGCGATTTGTTTATCCAGAAGGCGGACGCCTGCACGATCGGCGATCTGGCCAGTGCCGTACAGCGCCTCTTTGGCGATACGGGCGTGCGCGTCATCGGGACCAGGCACGGCGAGAAGCTGTACGAGACGCTCATGACGGCGGAGGAAAGCCTGAGAAGCGAGGACATGGGCACGTGCTTCCGTGTGGCGGCGGACAACCGCGACCTGAATTACGACAAGTATTTCGTGGAAGGCCAGGTCCTTGCCGGGGAGGGGAAGAGCTATACGAGCCACAACACCTCCCTTCTGGACACGGACGCGGTTGTGCAAAAGCTTCTGACCACGGATTATGTTAAGGAAGCGCTTTCAAAGCGCTGAGCGGAGGAAAAGCATGGCCAAGTGGCAGCAAAACGGCAGGCTGAAGCTTGCCATCGTCGTGGGAACGCGGCCTGAGATCATCCGCCTGTCGGCGGTGATCCGGAAATGCAGGCAGTATTTCGACACCCTTGTCGTCCACACGTCCCAGAACTGGGATTATACGCTGAACGGCATTTTCTTCCGGGACCTTTCCATCGATCCGCCGGATCTGTATCTGGACGCGGTCGGGGAGGATCTGGGGGAGACCATCGGCAACATCATCGCAAAGTCCTACCGGTTTTTTGCGGACATGCGTCCGGACGCGGTGCTGGTGCTGGGCGACACGAATTCCTGCCTTTCCGTCATCGGCGCGAAACGGCTGCACATTCCCGTTTTTCACATGGAAGCGGGCAACCGCTGCAAGGACGAATGCCTGCCGGAGGAGATCAACCGCCGCATCATCGACGTGACAAGCGACGTGAACCTTGCCTATTCCGAGCATGCGCGGCGCTATCTTGCATCTGCGGGCGTGCCGATGGAGCGGGTTTACGTGACGGGTTCGCCCATGGCGGAGGTGCTGACGGAAAACCTGCAGGCCATTTTGAACAGCGACGTACACGCGCGCCTGGGGCTTGAAAAAGGGAAGTACATCCTGCTTTCCGCGCACCGGGAAGAAAACATCGACACGGAAAAGAACTTTCTTTCCCTGTTCGGGGCGATCAACGCGATGGCGAAAACCTATGACCTGCCGGTTCTGTATTCGTGCCATCCAAGGAGCGCGAAGCGCCTGGACCAATCCGGGTTTTCCCTGGATGCGCGCGTCATCCGGCATGAACCGCTCGGCTTCCACGATTACAACGCCCTGCAGATGAACGCCTTCGCGGTGGTGTCGGACAGCGGCACCATGCCGGAGGAGAGCAGCTTTTACACATCCGTCGGGCATCCCTTCCCGGCTGTGTGCATCCGCACCTCAACGGAGCGGCCGGAGGCGCTTGACAAGGGCTGCTTTGTGATCAGCGGCATTGACGAGAAGGGGCTTCTGCAGGCGGTTTCGCTGGCGGTGGAAATGCACCGAAACGGCAGCTATGGCCTTCCGGTGCCGGATTACGCGGATCTGAACGTGAGCGACAAGGTGGTCAGGATCATTCAGAGCTATACGGGCATTGTGAACCGAATGGTATGGCGAAAGGACGAAGGGACACCGTGAACATCCTCATTGCGTGCGCGGACAGCCTGATGGGACGGCAGATGGCAGAGACGCTTGAGTGCATCCGGGACGGGCGGGACAAAACCCGCCCGAAGCTTTCGGTCGGCGGGCTGTATCTCTTTCCGTCCGGCGCGTCCTCTTTGGCGCTGGCAGCGGCGCTTTGCGATTGCGACGCGGCGCTGTGCCTGCCCGGGAGCGAAAAAAGGCACCTTGCGGACTGCGACGCCTTTTTTTCGGCACTGCAAAAAAACAAAAAGCCGGGCTTGGCAGTCCTTGCCTATGCGCCGGACGCCTTTTCAGGCGAGCAGGGAGAAGCCCTGGAGCGCAGACTGGAAGCGGCTTCGGATGCTTCAGGGCGGCGGGGGGCCGTATGCCGGCTTACGCACCCGGTGGGAAAGTGGATGACGGAGGCGGAAAACGCGGCGGCAAGGCTGATCGTGCGCGCGGCGAAGGGCGGGCCTTGGCCGGATGGTCAGAACGATGCGCCGTATACGCTTACGTTTGCCGAGGACGCGGCGGACGCGCTCCTGAGCGCGCTGGAGGGACTGGCGGACGGCGAAGCGGCGGAAACCGCGGCCGGGCAGGTCTGGCAGATCGAGCCTGTTTCCCATGGTACGTCGCTGCGGGAAATCGCCGCCCTTACGGAGCGCTTCGGGCAGATGCCATGGACGCTTGTGATGCCCCCGATCCCCGAAGGAAGCCTGCAAAAAAAACTGCTGTCCCTGTATCTTTCCTTCCTGCCGCCGGAAAAAGCCGTGTATCCTTTGAACATGCGCAGGGACGCGCGGGGAAGCTTTACGGAATGGATCAAAACCGCCGATCACGGGCAGGTGTCCGTCAACGTTTCAAAGCCCGGCGTGACAAAGGGCGAGCACTGGCACCACGGAAAGTGGGAAATCTTTCTGGTCGTGTCAGGCCGGGCACTGATCCGGGAAAGGAAGATCGGCACGGACGAGGTCGTTTCGTTTGAGGTAAGCGGCGAAGACCTTCAGGCCGTCAGGATGCTGCCGGGTTACACGCACAGCATCGTCAACCTGTCCGACACGCAGGATCTGGTCACGGTGATGTGGGCGAACGAATGTTTCGACCCTGCAAAGCCGGATACCTTTTTTGAAAAAGTCTGAACGCCTGCAGCGAAAAAAAAGAACGGCCTGAGCCGTTCTGAGCGGTTTTGGTGTGTTAACGGAGGCAGCGCTCGAGGAAAAAGCGCAGCACCAGGCTTCCGTCCGCCGTGTCTTCGTGCCGGTGGGCAAGGCACATTCTTTCCGGGTGCCACTGCACGCTGAAAACGCGCCCGTTTTCGTGGTGCATCCCTTCGATGACCCCGTCTTCTGCGTACTGGTCGATCACAAGTCCGCTTCCCGGGCGGTCGACCGCCTGGTGATGGGCACTGTTGACCACAAAATCGGAGCCGTAGAGCGTTTCGAGCCAGCTGCCGGGGTTCGCCCGGGAGGGGTGGATCTTGTCCCTTG
>CAMOIA010000050.1 GCA_946615785.1 uncultured Clostridia bacterium | reverse complement strand
GTCGTCGTCCTTCTCGCGTTCCACAATCACCATCAGGCTGCCGGAAGTGAAGGCTCTGGAATCGGCATTCAGCCTGCCGTCTTCATCCACGGCATAGATGCCGTTGCCCAGCGCGGCGGTGTCAACAGCTGCAGCTTCTCCGTATTTGGAGGTCAGGTCATTCATGAGCACGTCATAGTTCATGCGGCCATCGTCATACTTGACACGGATCGCGATCAGGCTGTTGTCGATGAACAGATACTCCAGATCGGCTGTCACACCGTTTTCCGTGACGTTTTCATACTCTGCTTTTGTGTACTTGATGCCGCCGCGGGTATGTTCGTCGTCAATGTCGGCCCGTCCGGATTCGGTTCCCATCACAGCGGACATGTCCATTTGAAAGGTGACACCGTTGCGGAAGGTGAAGGCGGTATTTTCCGCCATAGCCGTTACAGAAAAGATCATCAGGAACGCTAACAGGGCTGCTGCCAACTTTTTCATTTTCATTCTCTCTTTTATTATGTTTAATTCTTCTTTTGCCGCTTCCCGGCAAATATTGAAGACATTGAGATCGCTGCTTTTTTTCGGTGTAAAATTTGGATCCGGGCGATAACGCGGTTTATACAGTCGGATGCCGTCAGCTGAGCGCTTCCATGGCTTTTCCCGTTCGGCATCACTCCTTTCATTTTTCTGAGACGTTCCGGAACCAGGCGCAGGTGTACATTCATTCCGGGACATAGACGGAGTCAGGACAACGCCCTACGAAACATCCGGAGCGCTGAAGGCTTTTTCAGCCCTCATTTGGATTTGCGGGAAATGAGGGGGATGCCTTTTGCCGCTGCCAGATAACCGATCAATCCGGCAAAAACACCGATGATCATTCCTCCCAGCACATCGCTCGGATAATGAACACAACGGATGATTCTTGTGATTCCCACAATGACGGGGATCAGCAGGAGAATCCATGCCCACTTTTTCTTATTCTTGATCAGGACAGCGGCAAGCGCCGTGAAAGCCGCAAAATTCAAAGATGTATGACCGGAAGGGAAAGACAGGTCGTTCTCAAGATGCGAGCCGGCATTTGCCCAGTGCGTCTGGTAGGTTTCCCAAAACGGCGTGTCCTTCAGTGTCACATAGGGTCTCAGCCTTCCCACGCCCGGTTTGATCAGGACAATCACCAGAAGGAAGGCCACCAAAAAGGCGATCACCATCGCCACTCCGTATTTTCTGGTCTTCTTCGGAAAACAAAGGAGCAGCGAAATCACCAGATAAATGATGTAGGCCGGCGGATCTCCCAGGTGCTGGCATACGTCAGCGATTCCGATCGTCACTGCATTCTGAAACTGCCAGAAAAACGTGTAGACCGCGGTATCAAATCCGTAAAGAAGCTGATCCAAAGCTGTACTTCCTTTCCACAGGCCCCATCATTCGACCGTCAAATACGCCCTTGAGGCCTTTTCAGATCCTTTATGAGGGCTTTTCTCTCATACATGGGAAACCCTCCCATGCGTGAAATTCTAACCCGTATCGGGATTTTTGTCAATTGACGCAGGCTTCCCTGGCAGTCTTGTGCAGCCATGAATAAACATGGATCCTGCAGGAAACGGTGGAGGAAGGAAGTGCAGGTTTCAGGGGTTGCCGGCTTCCTGGGCGCTGGCGTCAAGCGTGCTCAGAATGCTTTGCCATTCGCCTGCATCCAGGCGGATTGGAAGCGGCGGGATGGGCTTCAGCGAATCCAGGCTCTCAAGCCCCGGCGATACGATGCAGTCCGCATAATCGGAAAGGTACTGCAGCAGAAATTCGTTGCCGAAGGCGCAGACCCTGTCGTCCGGCAGCCTGACTGCGGCGTACTGATGGCCATTGTACATTTCCACATACCAGCTTTCCCATCTGGTCGGCGATCAGGGCGGCGATCCATGCAAAAGTTTTTTCATTCGGGCTTTTCTCTCTCTTCATCAGCCTGAACCGTTTTGGATGCGGTATCTGACAGCGTGTGGTAGTACAGGCAGATGTTCTCATAATGCCCGTCCTTCATGCGAAAGCCGCCGGGAACGGTGCCGAGCGGCTGAAAGCCGAGGCGTTCGTACAAATGCCTTGCGTGCACATTGCTCTCAACCACCGCGTTGAACTGCAGCAGCCTGAAGCCGAGCGCTTTCGCTTTTTGAAGACAGTCCGTGACCAGGCGCTCGCCGACGTGCCGCCCGCGCCATGCGGACGCGACCGCGTAGCTCGCGTTTCCGATATGCCCGCACCGGCCGATGTTGTTTGGGTGCAGGATATACAGCCCGATAACGTTCCCGTCCTCCTCCGCGACGCCGGTATAGCTCTGCTCGGCAAAAAAGGCCTCGCCGCCCGCCGGATCCAGACCGTCTACCTGGGGAAAGGCGATCCCTTCCTCCACGACTTCATTCCAGATCCCGATCATCGCGTCCAGATCCCGTTTCGTATATTCCCTGACGATCATTGCGCCAATCCTCCGTGAATCCCGATTCTGATTTCCGCATAAATATACCATACTATGCGTACCCTGGCAACAAGGACCGGCAAACACGGTGCCATCCCGGAATCCGGCGGCAAAGGACGCGGGAGAGCGGGAGGGGCCGGCACACAATCACAAATCGGAGCTTTCATCCATTTTCCCGGACAGAAGCTCCGTTATGGGTGGCTGGGCTTTGCTTTCGCACCCCTGCCGGCATTTGGTTCCATGGCTTATCCTTTCTGGAGCCGCGCCTGTTTCCCGGCGCCGGCGTGTTCCATGCGGTCACGCTGTGGGATGAACTTCAGAAGGCAGAATGTATTGATCAGAAATCATGGCCGGGGTTGCCGTCCCACATGAACCCGTATTTGAGGTACAGCTGGCTGTTCAGGGCGTTGACGAATCTTTTTTCGGAATAACCGATCTTGTTCGCGCCCTTGTACCCTTCGTTCATGGCCTTGTTGAGGGTTCTTGCCATCTCTACGATTTCGTTGGCCTGATCGTAGGTGATGGATCTTCCCATGATCTGGAATTCGTCTTTGTCGAAGAAATGGTAGCTTGTTGAGATGCCCAGGGACTGGTATTCGCTCTTTCTGTAGGTGTTGGGGGTAAAGGTACCGGCGGATACCGTTTCAAGTTCTTTTGTCGTCAGTTCCGTCATTTCCGGAATCATTTTTGTAAGCGTCATGTTTCATTTTTCCTTTCATCTTTTTTTGATTTGTTTGCGATTTCTGTTCCCGGCTCAGTTTTTTACTTACCAGGCGTGGACAGAGTAGGTGCCCATCAGGCCGTTCCAGGATAGGTCGTAATCATCTTTCAAAACCTGCTTCCATTCCCTTGCATAGGCCACATAATCACCGCTCTGGGCATATTTCTCTTTCCAGAGCTTCTTGCTCTTTTCCCGCAGATCCTTGGCGGTGTCCTTGCTGATCGCCGTGCCGTTTACGTAGAATTCGTCCGACCCGAAGATGACGTTTACGAAGGATACGCCCGCCCGGTACAGGGCCGTGTCGGCGAACGCTTCCTCGAAGGGCTGTCCGCCTGCCACGCATTCCAGCTGCTCCATGGTGATTTCCATTGCTTTAGGGGTCATACAATTTGTTTTCATTGTTTTCACTCCTTTTTGGCTTTTATTTCCGTCAGATGATGCAGTCGTAAATATCCAGGTCGTTGTCCACTTTGCGGGTTCGGACGTTGTCACCGTTGAGGATGTCGGCAATATACTGTGCGATCGCGTCGTAGTTTTTTCCGTTGATGATCACGTCGATGCCCGGGTTGCCCGGGGTGGGATTCTTGTTCACGGTGCCGCCGGTGACCATTGTCATGTCGTCAAACCTGATTTCTGTCATTTCATTCTTCATTGTTTTCTCCCTTCCGCCCGTCGGGCTTTGAATTTTGTTTTGCAGGTGCTTTGATTGCCCTTGCACCTGTGTATACGCAGCCTGCAGGATGCATGGCAGCGGGAGGAAGATATTTTTCTTATTTTCTTATTTGCAAAACGAAGTGCAGGTTCAGGGGTTGCAGTACCTTCTGCAAACATCCAAATATTACCGAAAAACTTGCGGTACTTTCTGCAAATGGGGGGAAATCAAAAACAGGACCGCTGCGCACTTCAGCCTGCGCAGCAGCCCTGCCGTCAGATTCAATGATCGCTATTCAGGTTATTCTGCCGGTCGGGACGTAATGACGCCGTTTTCCGTGATCACGCCGTCCGCCCTCCGGTCCCAGGCATCTTCCGGCAGGCTGTCAAAAAGCAGTGCCTGGGGACAAAGGATCAGCGTGTCCGATGGAAAATCCGCGAGAAACCGGTCGTAATACCCGCCGCCTTTTCCAAGGCGCGCGCCGCAGGGGGAAGCGGCAAGACAGGGAAGGAGAACCAGATCGATCTGGTCCTTGTCCGCCGCAGGCGCGTCCGCCCCCGGCTCCGGGATGCCAAAGCGTCCCTTTGACAGTTCGGACAGGTCCGTGATTCGCCGCGCGGTCATGCCGCCGTTTTCTTCGCACCTTGGAACCAGGAGCGTTTTGCCGTCCGAAAGGACGAGGGTGAGAATCGGTTCCGTATCGATCTCCCGTCCCGTCCCCACAAAGCAGAAGACACTGTGCGCGTTTTTGTACAGCGGGTGGGCGAAAACCTGCTTTGCGATTCTGGCGCCGATTCGCCGAAAGTCCGCCTCTGAAAGGCGTGAAAGGCGTTCTTTCGCCATCCGGCGGGCCGCCTGTTTTTCCGCGCCGCTCATGCTTTGCCCGCCAGCGCGGCGTTTCTGTATTGCGACTCGTTTGTCACCTCGCGAATGACCCGGATGAAATCCGGGAAGCGGATGGCGGACGCCTCGTCGCTCATTTCAATTTCCGCAAGCGCCTGGTGCTGCCAGAAGGGGAAGACGTCGATTTCAAAATACTGGTTTTTCCAGGTGAGGCAGTAGCGCGTCTTTCGCACCTGCCGAAGGGTGGTGTCCGCCTCCATGAGCAGCGTCAGGTATTCCTGCTGTGTGAGCCGGCGCTCGGTCTCCACGCCGTCGGGCAGGATGCGGGTGGTTTCGTAATAAATGTAGTGCCCCGTCAGGCCGCGCTGGCCTACGCGCCTTTCCTGGCCCGCAGGGCTTTGCAGATAGGTCTGGATGATTTCCACCCGGCGGCAGCTGTCAAGCCTCTCCAGCATGGAAATATCCGGGTATTCGATCAGGAAGCGCCTTTGCCTGTCCATGAGACCGGGCTGGCCTAACACTGCGGAGATTTCGCCGATCAGCCGGCGCATCTTTACTTCAAAATCCGTCGCGTTGTCAATCACGCGCAGGTGCGGATGCCCCGTCCAGCTGGCCAGCAGCCTGTCATCCAGGGCGCAGGCTTCTTCCACACTTTCATAGCGCGCCGCGTTATTGGCCTTGGTGTAAAATTCCTCCGCGCCTTTGGCCGCCGTGACCAGGTGGAATACAGCGTCATAGCCGTCGCGCTGCTCAAGCTCATCCACGTGCAGGCGGCGCAGGACCTCTTCAAATTCCGCGCCGGTCATATATGCCTTGTTGTCCAGCACGCCCCGGTCGCACACGATGAGGATCTTTTCCACAGGCATGGTTTTCGCGGCCTGCAGAAAGAGCTGCTCCTTTTTGATCTGCAGATCCACCTGGCAGACCTGGTAGTCCAGGTTCGTGCCGCAGGTCCAGGGCGCGACGCCCCCGCCAATCAGCTCCGTCGCCGTTTCCGGCACAAACAGAACCGTATAGCCCAGGGATGAAAAAGCGTTCTGCACCCAGCTCATGGCCGTCGTCTTTCCCGCGCAGGGCCCTCCGGTGATAACGATCTTTGTGATTTCCGGCATCGCGGCGCCTCCTTGTCTTTTCTCCCCTGTATTTTCGCAAATCCAGACAGGCTCTGTCAAGTCAAATCACGCGCGGCCAGTTCTTTTTTCAGCCTGCAAAAAAACAAACCCATGCGCCGTGCTTCCGGAAAGCGTTCGGAACGCATAAATATGCCGATCATCTGTATTTATATTGTATTTGCCTTGACACCGTGCCAGACGCCCGTTATAATGAACCAAACCTTTGAAAAAGAGAAGTAGTTTCCATGGCCGGTACAAGAGAGCCGCAGGCGGTGGGATTGCGGTACAGGGCGCGGAAATGAATGGACTTTTGAGGGCAAACCGAACGGGGCGCAGGTCTTCAGTAGGGGCGACGGAGCTTTCCCTTCGTTATCAAAGGAAGCCGTATGATGGTACGGCACAAAGGTGGGCGCGAAAGCGCCAAGCCGGGTGGCACCGCAGGGAATGAACAATCAGGCCCTGTCCCAGCAAGCAATTTGCGGGACGGGGTTTTTTATATGGAAACACCGTCCGGAAAAACGGAGGTGAGTGTTTGAAAACAAAGGTGGTCGTCCTGGGTGCGGGACATGTGGGGTCCCATGTGGCGTCGGCGCTCGCGTCGGGCGCCGTCGCGGACGAAATCGTGCTGGTGGACAAGCTGCCGCACAAGGCGGCGGCGCAGGCCGCGGACATTGCCGACAGCCTGAGCTTTTCTCCATGCTGTCCCGTGGTGCGCGAAGGAACCTATGCCGACTGCGCGGATGCGGATTTTACGGTCTGCACCATCGGAAAGCCGAGGGAGCCGGGACAGACGCGGCTGGATCTGCTGTCCGATTCCGTGCGCATGATCGGGGAGCTGGCCGCGCAGCTTAGGCCCTTTCCCCCCGCGGGGATCGTCATCAGCATCACAAACCCCTGTGACATCGTCGCGGACTGTCTGCGCCAAAGCCTTGGCATGCCCCGCACGCGGTGCTTTGGCACCGGCACGCTGCTGGATACTGCCAGGCTGCGCCGCATCCTCTCTGAGCAGACCGGCACGGCACGCAAGGATATTCTATCCCTGGTGATGGGCGAGCACGGGGATTCGTCCATGATTCCGTACTCGTTCCTCCGCATCGGCGGAAAGCCCGCTTCCGAAACCCCCGGCTTTGACGCCGAAGGTGCCCTTGAGCGCACCCGCCGTACCGGCATGGACATCATTGAAGGGAAGGGCTCTACGGAGTTTGGCATCGGGCAGTCCACCGCGTTCCTGATCCGCACGATTCTGTCCGGCGAAGAGGCCGTTCTGCCGCTCTCCGTCGCCCTGGAAGGCGAATACGGCGTGCGAGGCGTAAACTGCGGCGTTCCCTGCCGCATCGGGCGCGAGGGCGTACGGGAAGTGATCGAAATCAGCCTTGCCCCGGAAGAGAAAAAAGCGTTTGACGACAGCATCGCGGTTTTAACACGCTACACAGCGCTTGCAAGACAAGCCAAAGCTGAATGAAGCGAACAAAAAAGGAGGAAAATCAAATGACAAAGCGTTCTTTTTTCCGCTCCCTGATTCTTGCCGTCCTGGTTCTCTGCCTTTCCTGCGCCGCCGCGTTCGCGGAACCCGTACGCGTGGCCATTGTGCAGCCCATGTCCCATACCTCGCTGGATCAGATCCGTGAAACCATCGTCGCGGCCCTTGAGGCGAGCGACATTGAATTTGAAATCGTCACCCGGAACGCCGAGCGCGATACCGCCGCTCTGCCCACGATCCTTGAAAACGTAAAGATGGAAGGCGTGGACATCGTGGTGCCCATCGCTACGAACACTGCCCAGAGCGCCAAGGTGGTCTTTGAGGACGGGCAGATCCCGGTGGTGTTCGCCGCGGTGTCCGATCCCGTGGCCGCAGGCCTGACCGGTGAGGACAGCTTCTTTATCACCGGCGTGTCCAACAACATTCCCGCCGGGGAAATCGTCAGACTGATCGCCGATTTCCAGCCGGATTACAAAAAGATCGGCTTCCTCTACACGTCCAGCGAAACCAATTCCGTTTCCACCATCAATGCGGCCAAGGCCTACTGCGACGCAAACGGCATCGCGTACGAAGAAGTTTCCATCGCCAACCTCTCAGAGCTCCAGACCGCCGTGGAAACCCTGATCTCCAGGGGCATCGACGCGCTATACACCGGCAACGACAATTCCATCGCCTCCGCCATGAGCACCTATATCGACGTGGCGTACAGCTACGGCGTCCCCGTCTACTGCGGCGCGGATTCCATGGTCGCGGACGGCGGCTTTGCCACCATCGGCGTGGATTACGTGCAGCTGGGCAATCAGGTGGCGCAGATCGTGATCCGCCTGGCCAAGGGCGAGATGCCCGAAAACATTCCCTATGAAACCCTGACCGATTACGCGCGCTTTGTGAACCTGCAGGCAGCAGGGACTCTCGGCATGGAGATTTCAGACGGGATCCTCTCCTCCTACAAGGTGCTCGTGGAGGCTGACGGCGTGAGCCATTTCGGCGAATAAGCATTCCTCCGGAGGGCGATCCGCCCTCCGGAGCATTCTTTCCAAAGGAAGTGCCAGCATGACCCTTACGAACCTGCTCATATCCGCGCTCAGCCAGGGCATGATCTACGTGCCGATGGCGCTGGGCGTGTTCATCGCCTTTCGGGTGCTCAACATGCCCGACCTGACCATTGACGGAAGCTTTGTGGTGGGAATGTGCGTATGCGCTGTGGTGGCCATCGCGGGCTCTCCCGCGCTGGCGCTTGTGTGCGGCGCGCTCGCGGGCGCCCTGGCCGGGCTCTGCACCGGGCTTTTGCAGACCCGGCTCCGCATCAACCCCATTCTGTCCGGCATTCTTACCATGACCGGCCTCTATACCGTCAATTTTATGGTGCTGGGCGGGCAGAGCAACCTGTACCTGCAGAAGACCGCCCTGAACAGCGCCGGAGCGGAAACGCAGGTGGCCTGCGACACGCTCTATAAGTCCTTCCGGAACCTGCTTGTGGATCTGACCGGCAATCGCCGGCTGGACGCGAATGTCAGCGCGGTGATTCTGACCTTCGCCATCGTGGCGTTCGTGCTCGTGATCCTCGCCGTCTTTTTCCATACCCGCACGGGGATGGCCATC